>JAWVYU010000001.1:0-59722 GCA_033722575.1 Ketobacteraceae bacterium
CACTGGAATTGCGGCTTATATTACCGTAAAAGCCGTAAATTACCGGATTTAAACAGGATATAATTTTGTGTGATAGCCGGGGCTGTTATAATTCATCCCCTTTTTTTGAGAGTGGGCTCCTAAGCGATTGATTTATGGTGTTACTGGCGTTTGGTATTAACCATCGGACCGCCCCGGTTGACGTGCGCGAAAAAGTCGCGTTCGCCCCGGACTGCGTGGCTGATGCGCTCCGGGAGGCGCGCCGCGAGGCGAACCTGTCGGAGGTTGCCATTCTGTCCACCTGTAATCGCACCGAAGTCTACGGGGCCTGTGACCGTAAGGACAGCCAGCGTCTGGTGGACTGGATCGGCCGTTATCATCACCTGCAGCAGGGTATGTTGCGGGAAAGCGCCTATGAGTTCTGGGATCAGCGGGCCGTGATGCACATGATGCGAGTAGCCAGCGGGCTGGATTCCATGGTGCTGGGAGAACCCCAGATTCTGGGTCAGCTGAAAACCGCGTTTCAGGTGGCCCGCGAGGCCGACACCCTGGGGCCGCTGCTGGGGCGGATGTTCCAGCACTCCTTTTCGGTGGCCAAGCGGGTACGGACTGACACCGGAATTGGTACCAATCCGGTCTCTGTTGCCTATGCGGCCGTGTCCCTGGCCCGTCATATATTTTCTGATTTGTCGAAGAACTCGGCGTTGCTGATTGGCGCCGGTGAAACGGTGGAACTGGTGGCCCGGCACCTTCATGAGCAGGGGGTCAAGGATATCGTGGTGGCTAACCGGACCCTGGCACGGGCAAATTCTCTGGCAGAAATGTTCAGTGGCCGGGCCATTACACTGTCGGAAATTCCCGACATGCTGCATCGGGCCGACATTGTGATTTCTTCCACTGCCAGCCAGCTGCCTATCCTGGGCAAGGGCGCGGTGGAGCATGCTCTGAAAAAACGTCGCCACAAGCCCATGTTCATGATGGATATTGCTGTACCACGGGATATCGAAGAGGAGGTGTCGGAGCTGGCGGACGTCTACCTTTACACTGTGGATGACCTGCAGCAGGTGGTGGATGAAAATCGCAAGCAGCGTGAGCGTGCGGCAACGACGGCCGAGTCGATTGTGTCGGAAGAATCACAGCTTTTCATGGAAGGCCTGCGGGGTCTGGATGCCGTGGAAACCATACGGGCCTTCCGCGAAATGATGGAAACCCACCGCGAAACGGAACTGGCCAAGGCAGTGCAGGCCGTGGCGCGTGGTGAGGATCCCGGCGAAGTCATGCAGCGCATGAGCCGTGCCCTGACCAACAAGATGCTGCATGCGCCCACCATACAACTGAAAAAGGCCGGCGAAGCCGGTCAGCTGGAAAAACTGCGCTGGGCTGAGTCCCTGCTGGGTATTGACAAGAAAGAGCACTAATCCAATTTATGAAAGAATCTCTGCTGAGAAAACTGGAAAGTCTGAGTGACCGCTATGAGGAAATCGGCCATTTGCTGAGTGATCCGGAGGTGATCAGTAACCAGGGTCAGTTTCGCAAACTGTCTCAGGAATATTCCGAAATCGAGCCGGTGGTGAAATGTTTCGGCGAATACTCCCAGGTTCTGGAAAACCTGGAAGAGGCCAGGCTGCTGCTGGAAGACAGCGATCCTGACATGCGCGAAATGGGTCAGGAAGAGCTGAAATCCGGCGAGGTGCGCAAGGAAACTCTGGAAGAGGATCTGCAGAAACTGATGTTGCCGCGGGATCCGAATGACGGCCGTAATGTGTACCTGGAAATCCGTGCGGGCACCGGCGGTGACGAGGCAGCGATTTTTTCCGGGGATCTGTTTCGTATGTACTCCCGCTATGCGGAAACACAGGGCTGGCGAATTGAAGTGGTCAGTGCCAGCGAAGGTGAGCACGGCGGCTACAAGGAACTGATTGCCCGTGTGGTGGGGCAGAACGTGTATTCCCGCCTGAAATTTGAATCGGGGGCCCATCGCGTCCAGCGGGTGCCGGAAACCGAATCCCAGGGCCGGATCCATACCTCGGCCTGTACCGTGGCGATTCTGCCGGAGCCCGATGAAGTGGGCGAGGTGAATATCCGCACGGAAGATCTTCGCATCGACACCTATCGCTCCTCCGGGGCCGGCGGTCAGCATGTTAACACCACGGACTCTGCTGTTCGTATTACCCACCTGCCCACCGGCGTTGTAGTGGAATGTCAGGAAGAGCGCTCCCAGCACAAGAACAAGGCCAAGGCCCTGTCACTGTTGCAGGCCAAACTGCTGAACAGTGCGCAAGAAGCAGCGGCAAAGGAAACCAGCGATACCCGCCGTAATCTGGTGGGCAGCGGGGACCGCTCAGAGCGTATCCGCACCTATAACTACCCTCAAGGGCGGGTCACGGATCACCGTATCAATCTGACCCTGTATAAACTCTCCGAGGTGATGGAAGGCGATCTGGATGAGGTGATCCAGCCGTTGATCAGTGAACACCAGGCCGATCAGCTGGCGGCACTGGCGGAGTAATGATGACGGTGGCCGGTTTGTTGCGGACTGCCAGAGAGCGTCTGGACTCCGTTAGCCCCACTCCGGCACTGGACGCGGAACTGTTGCTTGCCCGGGTGCTGGAGGAAAGCCCCACCTGGCTGAAAACCTGGCCTGAAAAGGCTATTTCGCAGGGTGATTCGGAGCGCTTTGAAGTGTTGCTTTGCCGTCGTCTGGGGGGTGAACCCATTGCTTATATTCTGGGCAGCCAGCCATTCTGGACCCTGGATCTGCGGGTGTCTCCGGACACGCTGATCCCGCGGCCCGAAACCGAGTTACTGGTGGAAACCGTGCTGGCGCTCATGCCGGCAGAAGCCCCGCTGCGGGTGATTGACCTGGGTACTGGCACGGGCGCCATCGCCCTGGCTCTGGCCAGCGAGCGACCGCGCTGGCATATTACCGCCTGTGATGATTCTGCTGCCGCGCTTGCCGTGGCCACTGCCAACCGCGACGGCCTTGGCCTTGAGGTATCGCTGGTCCGGTCTGACTGGTTTGACCGCATCGAGCCCCAGGTGTTTGATGTGGTCGTGTCCAATCCCCCCTATATCGAATCCGGCGACAGACATCTCAGCGAAGGGGATCTCCGGTTTGAGCCCGCAAAGGCGCTGGTTTCCGGCGAAGACGGGCTGGCGGATATCCGCCGGATCGTGCGGCAGTCCGCCGCTTATCTGGCAGAGGGCGGGCTGCTGATACTGGAACACGGTTTTGATCAGGCAGCAAAAGTGCGCGATATTCTGGAGGACAGCGGTTATGCCGGGATAGTGACCTGCAGGGATCTGTCCGGCCATGAACGCGCAACGTACGGGTTTCGCCCCGGTCACAGCCACTGACAACGTCTGGAGCCTGCCACCATGTTAAACGACGAACAGTTACTCCGTTACAGCCGGCAGATCATGTTGCCGCAGTTTGATATCAGCGGGCAGGAAAAAATCTGTGATGCCAGTGTGCTTATTGTTGGAGCCGGCGGCCTGGGGTGCCCGGCTGCCATGTACCTGGCGGCCGCAGGCGTGGGCAGTTTGACACTGGTGGATCACGATGTGGTGGAACTCACCAACCTCCAGCGGCAGATCGCCCACGATACCACCACCCTCAATCTGCCCAAGGTGGAATCTGCCGCGCAGACCCTGCGCCGGTTGGCACCGGAATGCCGGGTGATTCCCGTTAACGAATCATTGTCAGAAGATAACGTGGCAGAACTGGTGGCAAACGCCGATCTGGTGCTGGATTGTTCTGATAATTTTGCCTGCCGTTTCCTGTTGAACCGGCATTGCGTTCTGGCGGGAAAACCCCTGGTATCCGGCGCTGCTATCCGCATGGAAGGGCAGGTGTCCGTATTCGATATGCGCGATGCAGGCAGTCCCTGTTATCGGTGTCTCTATGATGAAACCGGGGGTGAGGATATGCGTTGTGCTACCAATGGCGTATTGGCACCGGTGGTGGGTATCATTGGCAGTGTCCAGGCTACCGAGGCACTGAAATTACTGGCCGGGGTCTCGGGGACCCTGACAGGGCGCCTGCTGCTGATGGATGCACAGCAGATGGAGTGGCGCACCATGAGGCTGAAAAAAGATCCCCATTGTCCGGTATGCGGTGGGCACTGAATAATAAGAATTACAAACAGGAGTTGAGCTTGATGGTGGGTTTCATTTTAAGGTTCGCGGGTATTTTCTGGTTGGGGTTTCTTGCGTCGTTGCATGCCTACGGAGAGGTCCAGAAAAAGCCCTTGTCAGACATCGATATTGACCAGTTTACCAGTGAGCTGCAGGTGGTGGTTTCCGATGCCAGCTCCATGACCCAGGTATGGTGGATCCCTGCCGAGTTCTGGGCCAGTGCCTTCACCCGTACCAATCCTGCGCTGGCAGAACAGGCCATGTCCGCGCTCTCGGATTACGGCATTCTGGCGGTGGTGCAGGCGGATATCACACCCCTGGCATCCTTTGTTTTTCATGATCGCGAGGATGTGGCAAAGCGCATGTCCGTCAGGTTCAGCAGCTATGCCCGCGAAACGGTCCAGCTGGAACAGGCCTCTGAGCTTCCCGATTCCGTGCAAATGCTGATTAATGTGCTGGGCCCCATGTTTGCGAATACCATGGGTGAACTGGGCAAGAACATGCACCTGTACGTGATGGATAACACCGATAAAAACGGCATTATTATTGATCCCTACAAACAGGGTCGGGTGACAGTTAATCTGGCCGCTACCAAAACTACACCGGAACGCCACCTGTCCATTGACCTGCCGGTGGATGCGCTTTATGAGCCGCGCTACTGCCCCAACGGCAAACCGGCCCATATCTCCTGGAACTATTGCCCCTGGAGCGGGAAAAAACTGTAGGTTTGCGGATCGGTCAGGCAGAGCCCCTCAGATGAGGGGCCCGATATGCTGAAGATAGCCGGCTTCCCGCAGGCGGGTTGTGCGAAACAGCACTTCGTCGGGAGAAAGCTCCAGCTCTTTGGCAAAAATATGGAAGGGTCTGCTGGAGAGCGGCAAACCTCTGCGCAGCAGGGCCAGCAACTGCTTGTCCCAGTGAGTTAACAGGGTTTTGGTCATGCGGGGATCATTCACGTTCCACAGACTGGGTCGCTGGCGGCTGATGCGGTGTTCACGAATCAGGTGGTGGATTCGCAGAATAAGCGCCATTTCTCCCATATCCAGTGCGGTCGCAACGGCTTTATAGGGTCGTGCACAGATGGGGAGTCCGGCTTTCACGTTCTGCACGATCCGGGTGTCCAGATCGGCCAGATTGTCGTACTGGTAGTTCGGTTGCTTCATAGGGCGTACCTCAACCGTTACGAGTGAACCCTTTTAACTACCAGAATTGTCATAGTTCGTTAAATTCTTAATTTATATAACTAAATAAATATCTGCTATAAGCGATTTTATGTCTGGAAAATAAACAGGTTGTATTTAGTTCTACACTTTGATAGTTTTCAAACTATAGAACTAACAAGACAGGACGGTACTGACTATGACAGCAACAAACACAGCAACACAGAGCACAGCCACAACGGCAACAGAGAGCCCGGCAGAGATACTGGGTCAGCCACTGATATTGAAAAGCGGGGTTACCCTTAAGAACCGGTTTGCCAAATCGGCCATGAGTGAAACCCTTGGCACGGCCGAAGGGGAACCTACCCCCATGCTGGCAAAACTCTACCAGGCGTGGGCCCGTGGTGGCACAGGGCTGCTGATTACCGGCAATGTCATGGTAGACCGGCGGTGTCTGGGGGAGCCCAATAATGTGGTGTTTGAAGACGAGCGTTTCCTGCCCGCTATCCGGGAATGGGCGCAGGCGGCCACTGAAAACAACACACATGCCTGGGTTCAGCTCAATCATCCCGGCAAGCAGTCGCCCGGTATGCTGTCGAAGCAACCCATGGCGCCTTCCGCTATTCCGCTGGCAAAGGAGTTGCGCAGTTTTTTCAATCCGCCCCGGGCCATGACCGAGGAGGACATCCATCAGCAGATCGAAAATTTCGGACGGGCTGCCGGTATCGCAAAACAGGCCGGTTTTACCGGCGTTCAGATTCATGGCGCCCACGGTTACCTGGTGAGCCAGTTTCTGTCGCCTCACCATAACCAGCGCACGGATCAGTGGGGTGGCTCCATTGAAAACCGCGCCCGGTTTGTTCTGGCGGTTTATCGCAGTATCCGCGCCGCGGTGGGAGAGTCCTTTCCGGTAGCTATTAAAATGAACTCGGCTGACTTTCAGCGGGGTGGATTTACCGAAGATGAATCCATGCTGGTGGCGGAAATGCTGGCGGATGCAGGCATGGACCTGATTGAGATATCCGGCGGCAATTACGAATCACCCAGTATGACCGGACTGAATGTAAAAGAGAGCACCAAAGCCCGCGAGGCCTACTTTCTGACCTATGCAGAGACTGTTCGCCAAAGGATTGATACGCCGCTGATGGTGACCGGCGGATTCCGGACCCACCAGGGTATGGCGGCGGCAGTGCGCAGCGGTGCCACCGATCTGGCGGGACTGGGCAGGCCGCTGGTCATTGAGCCGGATTTTCCCAGCCGGATACTGCGTGGTGAAAGCTTCACCAGTCAGGTGCGGCCACGGCTCACCGGTATCAAGGCCATTGACGAGCGGGCCATGATGGAGACTGCATGGTACACCAATCAGCTGAAACGCATTGCTCAGGGCAAGGGCCCTAAAGTGAACGAGCATCCCCTGGTGGCTTTTCTCCGCTATCTGACGGTCAGCTCCCTGCGAGGAGTAAAAATACAGCGGCTAAGGGCAAGGTAACGGGGCGCCCGCGGTTTTTTTATGTGGCTATATGCCGGAGCTATGTAACTGAAGGCCAAGCACTTTCTAGGTCGGTCCGCCAAAGGCTGCCAGAATATCCAAACGGGGGGTTTACAGGCAGGGTGACCGCGGGTACTTTGACACTAATGGAGTAGATAAAACGACCAAAAAAGCACAATAACAATAATCACAAAAAGCGGTTCAAAGGCCATGGCTAACAGCTCCCAGCTCTACTTGTGGAATGATCGCACCCTGTATATAGGACCAGCACCACAGCGCAGTTGCCTGTCATTCGGTTCGGCATGTCTTGTTGTTTTTCTTGACGCCAACGCAACCCTCCGGTTTCAGGATCAATTTGTCACCGCGCAGACTTTTCTGATTTCCAGCGGTTGCGCTTTTGAAGTGGACCGGCACCAGGGGCGGGCGGCAGTGCTGTTGCTGGACTCTCTCGGTTACGAATACCACGCCCTGCAGGGCACCATGATGCATCGCACACCATCCTACAGCTGGCACTCCATGACGGAAAAAGCGGTCGCCCAGACCTTTCGCACTATTTTTCGTGGTAACTATGGTGCCCGGGACCTATACCACTGGATGCGCAGCCTGACGCGGCCGGAAGAGTACATGAAAGCATCCCGGTATGTTCATGATGCACGGATTGAAAAGGCCATGACCCTGATCAAGAACTACGGTGCAACGCCCATGGATATCATGGATTGTGCGCAACAGGTGGGAGTGAGCGTGATAGAGCTGGAAGCGCTGTTCCGCCGGCATCTTGGGCTGTCCATCAAGGGGTTTCGGGCCTGGCGGCTACTGGGAGATACCATCACCTATGCAGCGGAAGGCGATGACCTGGGCACCGCCAGTCGCAAGGCAGGTTTCAGGGATGAACATCAGTATCTCCGGGTTTTCTCCCGGCATTTCGGCATGCACCCAAGGGCCCTGGCCAAATATGCCCAGGGCACGGATATCTACATCTACAAAAAGCCCATCGCGTCGGAAGAGCCCAAAGAAGCGCTTTACTCAGCACCGGACTTCTTTGAGCTGGTGTAGCGGGTGTGCTGCTATATCAGGTGTCAGCCTTTGGTGGCGCTTTGTTGCAGCAGGACCTTGAGTTCTTCCATTTGTCGTGACAGGTCCTCCAGCGTCAGTTTGCCTTCGGCTTCGTCCTGAGCTGCCTGCTCTTTGGCATGCTCCTGTTCCAGAACACCCACAATAATGCCGATCACCATGTTCAGGAAGGCAAAGGCCGTGAAGAAAATAAAGGTGACATAGAAGATCCAGCTCATGGGATAGACCGCCATGGTTTCATACATCACGTCGGTCCAGTCTTCAAACGTCATGACCCGGAAAAGTGTCAGCAGCGAACGGGTAATGTCGCCCCAGAGCACCTCGTTGATGCTCGCAAAAAAGGTGGCGCCAATGGCAGCGTAAATGTAGAAAATAATAAACATCAGCAGCATCACATAACCCAGCTGGGGCAGGGCCTTGAGCAGGGAATTGAGCAGCATGCGCAGTTCGGGAATGATCGATACCATTCGCAGCACGCGGAATATCCGGATTAACCGGCCCACCAGCGCCATGTCGGAATTTTCTGCCGGAATCAGGCTCACCACCACGATCACCGTATCGAACACATTCCAGCCCTGCTTGAAAAAATCTCGCTTGCGCTCTTCACCAAGAAAACGAACGATGATCTCCACCAGAAATATTGCGGTAATGAACCAGTCCAGCCAGGTCATGAGGGTGAGCAGTCGGGAAGGGATGTCATAGGTTTTCGCGCCAATGACCAGTGCTGAGAAGATAATGATAAAAACCACAAACAGCTCAAAGGCTTTGTTGCTGCGAATTTTCAGAAAGCGCTGCTGAAGGGAATCGGTATTCATAGTCTCACTTGTGAAAGGTGGAAAAAACCATTGGGACAGGCGTCAGATCTGATCGTGTGCTGATCAATGCCGAAGCGGGATATTAGCACAAAACCATTATTTTCCAGCAATTCAAAGGCTTAAAACCTGGAGTTCAATGGGCGGAATTTATGCTTGACTAAGAGACCAGTGGTCACTAATATTGGTGACCGCTGGTCATTAATTGCTGGCCAGTTCCCGGTCAATAACCTGATCGGTAAAGATAAACTGAGCGATCAAAACAACCGGTAAATATAAACGGATTGAAAGGCAGAAAGGTGACGTCATGAAATATGTCTTGGTAACAGGTGCCAGTGCGGGTATTGGTGAGGAGTTTGCCAGGCAGCTGGCCGGGGCAGGTGAAAGCCTAATTCTGGTGGCCCGGCGCGAGGAACGGCTGCAGGCACTGGCCACTGAACTTCAGGATGCTCATGGGGTGAGTGTACAGACCGTGGCGCTGGATCTGTCCCGGCCCGATGCCGGCGAAACCCTGGCGGAAAAAATCATCCAGGAGGCATGGCAGCTGAAGGGTCTGATCAACAACGCCGGTTTTGGTGATCGGGGCAAATTTACCGAGCTGCCCCTGGAGCGCCAGCTGAACATGATTCAGGTGAATGTCACTGTTCTGGTTGATCTTACCCACCGGCTTTTGCCACTGCTGCAGGCATCCGGGGATGGGTTCATTATCAATGTTGCCTCCACCGCCAGCTTCCAGGCCGGGCCCAACATGGCGATCTATTATGCCACCAAGGCCTTTGTACTCTCATTTTCCGAAGCTCTTCATGAAGAGCTGTCCGGCAGGGTTCAGGTATCGGCCCTGTGTCCAGGCGCCACTGACTCCGAGTTTGCGCGGGAGGCTAACATGTCGGATACCCTGCTGTTCAAAGCCGGCACCATGAGTTCACAGGCCGTGGTTAAAAAGGCCCTGCAGCAGCGTCGTCGTGCCATTGTGATACCAGGATTTAAGAACTGGTTCGGGGCATTGCTGGCGAAATTGTCGCCCCGTTTTATTACCCGCAAAATGGCGGGAATGCTGCAGGCATAGGCATACCGCCCCCAAGCCTGTCGAATACGGTGATTTTTGCCCGAATTCATAAACTTAGCTAAGCTTAGCGGGTAATTTTTTCTCCCCTCATCTTATCTAGGCGGGTACCCGGTCACTGATGCAGGATAACCAGGACGGCTCCATAGGCAGAACGCTTTTCGAGATCCTTTTGCTGGCCGCCGCCTATGTGGCCACTGCACGACTGGGTCAGACGCTGGCGATTCCGCCCGGAAACGTCACGCCCGTCTGGATTCCCTCAGGCATTGTGCTTGCCGCGGTGCTGCTGCGTGGCCCGGTCATATGGCCGGGTATCTGGCTCGGAGCGTTTGCGGGAAACGTCTGGGCCTATCTCGACTGGGAGAATTTCAGCAATCTTGGCATTGCCTTTATTTCAGGTACGGTTAATGGTCTTGGCGATACGCTGGGAGCATTGCTGGCTGGTTTTCTTCTGCGGCGCTATTGCGACGTTGAGCATCTGTTTGACAGTGCGTCGAACGTGGCGAAGTTCGTGTTGTACGGGGCTGTACTGAACAGTGCCGTCAGTGCCTGCTTTGGGGTAAGCGGGATGGCGGCAGTGGGGCTGCTCGACTGGGCTGATTATCGCTATGTCTGGATTACCTGGTGGGTGGGGGATGGTGTTGGTGTGATTCTGATGACGCCACTGTTGCTGACACTGCCACACTGGTTTCGCCGGGGCATATTCAGCGGCATTAACTGGCGTGAATTTCTGGCTTTTGTGGCGCTGCTGGCACTGATCACTGAAATGTCGCTTGGCATTTTCCGTCAACCGGTGTTGCCCTTGCCGCTGGTAATGGTGCTGCCGGTATTGTTATGGGGCGCGTTACGCTTTAATGGCCACCTGGCGATCGTGGCCAGTGTGATCGTGGCGGGCCTGGCCATTGCGGTGACCTCCGCCGGGGAAGGCCCTTTTGCTTCTCCTGAACTCAATGAATCGCTGATCGAACTACAGCTGTTTTTATGTACCGTACTGATTACGGTGTTGCTGCAGCTCAGCATCGCCAGTGAGCGCAAGCATTTGCAGCGGGAGCTGCAGGATGTCTCCGACACCTACATAAAAATGTTCGATCTGACCATGGGGGGGGTGATTGTTACCGATCGGCAGGGATGTATTCAGTCGGTCAATCAGACGGCGGAAAGCATTTTCGGTTACAGCCAGGATGAACTTGCCGGACGCAACATAAACTTTCTGCTGCCCGCGCGGCTTCGGGAAAGGCATCAGGCCTATATCGATGACCCGGAAAGTCACCGGGTTTCGGATATCTTTTCTGTGGGCCGTGAGGTTACCGGCTGTCACAGGGATGGTCATGATATTCCGCTGCGGGTGGCGGTGAATCCATCGCTCGACAGGGAAAAATCCCAATATCTCGTCGTGATCCATGATTTGTCTGATATCAGACAACTGCAATCCTCACTGGACCTCCAGAAACAGCTGTTCGGGCTGCTGGTCAGGTCTGCGTTTGACGCCCTGATTGTTTTAAGGAACAACCGGGTTGCCAATGTCAATGACCGCTTTGAGAAACTGTTTGCCTATAACGGCGATGAACTGCTGGGTAAATCCCTGAAAACCAAACTGTTCACCACCGATCTGGTGTTTATTGAAGGGCAGGGTCAGGTGGTGGAGTCCGAGGGCATCGACAAGCACGGGCGACGCTTCCCGGTGCAAGTGCAACAGAAAAGTCTGCGGGTTGGGGATGACACCGTGAAGATCATCAGTATCCATGATTTAACGGCCTCCAGAAGGCAGGAACAGGCCCTGAAACAGGCACTGGCGCAAGCCAGGGACGCAAATCTGGCCAAATCCCGGTTTCTGTCCTCCATGAGCCACGAGCTGCGTACCCCCATGAATGCCATCGTAGGTTTTGCCCAGTTGCTGGAAATGGGGGAAAACAGCCTGTCAGAGCGTCAGCGTGAATCTGTCAGGGAAATCCGTTCAGCGGGGAATCATCTGCTGGAGGTGATTGACGACATTCTTGATCTGGCGCGTATCGAGGCCGGCACTTGTGTTGTGAATTGTGAAAATGTGGCTGTTAATACACTGGTCAGTGACTGTGTGGAATTGATCAAGGAGCATGCGGTCAAGCGGGGAATCAAGGTATTCAATCACCTCACCCCGGAAAGAGTCCATATCGTCAATGCGGATCCGTTTCGTCTGAAGCAAATCATTCTTAATCTGCTGTCCAATGCCATCAAGTTCAATCATGCGGATGGCACGGTGTCCATCAGCGCAGAACCCACCACCACTGAGCGATTGCGTATCAGTGTTACTGATTCCGGTGTGGGTTTGAGCGAGCATGAGCAGGACCTTGTGTTCCAGCCCTTCGAGCGTGTCACCAATGGCGAAGGGTCTGCCGCAAAGGGAACCGGTATCGGACTGGTCATTGCCAAAAGCCTGATTGAGCAAATGGGCGGGGAAATCGGCCTGGAAAGTTACAAGTATATGGGCTCTACCTTCTGGATTGAATTGCCGCTCCATAAAACGGTAACCGGGCATCGCCCGCTGGCACTGGCGGAAGCGCTAAACCCTGTAGCGGTCGATGGGGCTTCGGGAAAGAAAATTCTCTATGTGGAAGACCAGCCTGCCAACGTAAAGTTACTGGAGCACCTGGTGGAGCAGCTTGCCATCGGGCGGTTTCTTTCCGCCAACGATGGCGAGACCGGGCTTCGGATCGCGAAAGAGGAGCGGCCGGACCTGATGATTCTGGATATCAATATGCCGGGCCTGGATGGGTTCAGCGTACTGCGCCTGGTACGTGAGGATCCGGACCTGAAAGCAATCCCGGTAATTGCGCTGAGTTCCAGCAGCGCGGCAGAGGAGGTCAGGGATGGGCTGGCCGCCGGGTTCGATGCTTATCTGACCAAGCCGGTGGATCTGGATGAGTTATCCCAGGTACTGGAAGAATACCTGGGATAGAACGGTACCCGGCAGGCTCAAGAGTACAGGGTATAGGAGTACCCGAGAGAACGGCTTCCGGTCGTGATCTTTTATTTCAGCTTGGCTGCCAGTATCTGGTTTACCTGCTGGGGGTTTGCCTTGCCCTTTGAGGCTTTCATTACCTGACCCACAAAGAACCCAATCAGTTTTTTGCGTTTGTTATCGTCTGCCGCCAGGTACTGTTCCACCTGTTCCCGGTTGCCGGCAATCACCTCATCCACCATGGCCTCGATGGCACCGGTATCGGTGACCTGCTTCAGGCCTTTGGCTTCAATAATGTCATCGGTGGTGCCGCCCTCGCTCCACAGGGTTTCAAACACTGTTTTGGCAATTTTGCCGGAGATGGTGTTGTCCTGAATGCGTTTCAGCAGCCCGCCGATCTGTTCCGCACTTACCGGGCTGTGAGTGATGTCCAGGTCGTTCTTGTTGAGTGCCCCCATGATTTCGCTGGTTACCCAGTTGGCGGCCAGCTTGGCTGGCGCACCGGAGGTTTGCACCACGGTTTCAAAGTAATCAGCCAGCGCCTTGTCTGCGGCCAGCACCTGCGCGTCATAAGCGGACAGTCCGTGTTCTGACTGGAATCGTGCCACTTTTTCGGCCGGTAATTCCGGCAGCTTTTCCCTGACTTCCTGCAGGAAGTCAGGGGTGATTTCCACCGGGAGCAGATCCGGGTCCGGGAAATAGCGGTAATCGTTGGCCTCTTCCTTGGTGCGCATGGAGCGGCTTTCGTTTTTCACCGCATCGAACAGGCGCGTTTCCTGAACCACCTCCTCACCGTTTTCGTAAAGATCTATCTGGCGCTCCACTTCCAGTTCAATGGCTTTTTCAACAAACTTGAAGGAGTTGACGTTTTTGGTTTCGGTGCGGGTGCGGAATTCCTCTTCGCCCTTCAGACGCACGGACACGTTCACATCACAGCGCATGGAGCCTTCCGCCATATTGCCATCGGAGATATCCAGGTAGCGCACAATGGAGTGAATGGCTTTCAGGTAGGCCACGGCTTCCTCCGCCGAGCGGATATCCGGTTCCGACACGATCTCCAGGAGGGGAGTGCCTGCGCGGTTCAGATCAATGCCGCTCATGCCGTGGAAATCCTCGTGGAGCGATTTGCCGGCATCTTCCTCAAGATGGGCCCGGGTAACACCAATGGTTTTGGTGGTGCCGTCCGCCAGTGTGATGTCCACTTTGCCTTCGCCCACAATGGGCAGTTCAAACTGACTGATCTGATAGCCTTTGGGCAGGTCAGGGTAAAAATAGTTTTTCCGGGCGAATACCGAGCGCGGCGCGATATGGGCATCGATGGCAAGCCCGAACCTGACCGCTTTCCTCACGGCTTCCGCATTCAGCACCGGCAGTACACCGGGCATGCCCAGATCCACCAGGCTGGCCTGGGTGTTGGGTTCGGCGCCAAAGGCGGTGCTGCTGCCTGAAAAAATTTTCGACTGGGTAGATAGCTGGACGTGTATTTCCAGCCCGATAATGGTTTCCCATTCCATGATTGATTCCTCGTTCAACGTCAGCCTTTGAAGTTTTCCGGTAGGTGTCGGTGCCAGTCGGTTTCCTGCTGGAACCGGTGGCCAACGTTCAGAAGTCGGGTTTCATCAAAGTGCCTGCCGATAATCTGCAGACCCACGGGCAGCCCGCCAGCAAAGCCTGCCGGCAGCGTTAACGCCGGCAGACCTGCCAGGTTGACCGCAATGGTGTAGATATCCGACAGGTACATGGAAACCGGATCGTCCGCCTTTTCCCCCAGCCGAAAGCCGGGCGTGGGAGCGGTGGGCCCCATGATCACGTCCACTTCCTTGAAGGCATTGTCATAATCATTCTTGATCAGCCTGCGGATTTTCTGGGCCTTGAGGTAGTAAGCGTCATAATAACCGGCGGACAGGGCATAGGTGCCTACCATGATCCGGCGCTTGACTTCTTCCCCAAAGCCTTCGCTGCGGCTGCGTTCATACAGGTCGACAAGGTTTTCCGGAGCCTGGCAGCGATAGCCAAAACGTACCCCATCAAAGCGGGACAGGTTGGAGGATGCCTCGGCAGGTGCGATCACATAATAGGCAGGCACTGCCAGACGGGCATTGGGCAGGGAGATTTTGATGATGGTGGCGCCCATGGCCTCATATTGTTTGATGGCGGCATCAATCACGTTGCGCACCTCATCGGAGAGACCTTCCTGGAAAAACTCCTCCGGGAGGCCGATTTTCAGGCCGCTGATATCGCCAGTCAGGGACGCCCGGTAGTCCGGCACCGGCTGATCAATGGAGGTGGAGTCCCGGGTATCGAAGCCGGCCATGGCTTCCAGCATTAATGCCGCATCTTCCACGGACTGGGTCATGGGGCCGCCCTGATCCAGGCTGGAGGCGAAGGCGATCATGCCCCAGCGGGATACCCTGCCATAGGTGGGTTTCAGGCCGGTAATGCCGCACAGGCTGGCGGGTTGGCGTATGGAGCCACCGGTATCGGTTCCCGTGGCTGCGGGCACCAGACGAGCACCCACGGCTGCGGCCGAGCCGCCGGAAGAGCCGCCGGGCACGTGCTCCCGGTGCCAGGGGTTACGCACCGGTCCGTAAAAGCTGGTTTCATTGGAGGAACCCATGGCGAATTCGTCCATATTGGTTTTGCCCAGGCAGACAATACCGGCGTTAGCCAGTTTCTCCACCACGGTGGCATCGTAAGGCGCATTGAAGTTATCCAGCATTCTGGAGCCGCAACTGGTTTTGATGCCCCGTGTGCAGAAAATATCCTTGTGGGCGATGGGCAGGCCGGTGAGGGGGCCGGCGTTACCACTGGCGATCAGCTCATCAGCCTTGCCGGCCTGTGCCAGTGCCTGTTCCTCGGTGATGGTAATAAAACTGTTCAGATCCCCGTCATGTTTTTTGATGCGGTCCAGAAAATGCCGGGTTAATTCCACGCTGGAAACCGCTTTGGATTGCAGCAGTTCCGAAAGTTCGGTCAGTGTCTTGTCATGCATGGGTGATTCCTTCACTCAATCACTCGTGGGACCAGGTACAGGCCATCTTCAGTGGCAGGAGCCACCTGCTGGTATTCATCGCGATGATTGCTTTCGGTGACCTTGTCTTCCCTCAGCCGCTGAGTGGCATCCAGGGGGTGGGCCATGGGTGCAATATCATCGGTGTTCACGGCCTTAAGCTGTTCCACCAGACCCAGAATGCTGGACAGGCTTTCGGCATATTCCGGTGCCTTGTCGGGGTCCACTTTGATCCGCGCGAGCTGGGCAATTTTTGCCACTTCTTCGTTATCAAGCGCCATGATTCGGGTTCCTAAACGGTTTGGATTTGCGGGGTCGTCTGAAAAGCGGCTAATAGTAGCAGAAAAATCAGTATCATAAAAAAGGCGCGTCAGTGGTTTGCTAATGTTCCGCCAGGGCCGGGCAAAGGGCAGTACAGGTTCGCAAAGTCGCTGAAATTTCTGATGAAATCATGACAAGAAGCTTGCCCAACGGGGGTTGCACTGCTAGAGTTCCCCCCATCGGCAAAGTGGCACTAATCCTACGGTTTGCCCGCATTGCTGCAGGTTTGCCCACAGGTTCTCCCGCAAGAGACCCGGCGGAACTGCAGTAAATGGTTCCAAAAGATTCTAACTGGTTGACGTCCTGATTCTATGTTTAAGCGCTTACGAGGCATGTTTTCCACAGATCTTTCTATCGATCTGGGAACTGCCAACACCCTCATTTATGTGAAAGATCGCGGTATTGTGCTGGATGAACCTTCGGTGGTGGCTATCCGGCAACAGAATGGTCAGAAAAGTGTGGCGGCGGTGGGAATGGACGCGAAGCGCATGCTGGGACGTACACCGGGCAATATTACCGCGATTCGCCCCCTGAAAGATGGAGTGATTGCAGACTTCCATGTCACAGAGAAAATGCTGCAGCACTTCATTCACAAGGTTCACGAAAATTCCTTTATTACTCCCAGCCCGCGGGTACTGGTGTGTGTGCCCTGTCAGTCCACCCAGGTGGAAAAGAAGGCCATCAAGGAATCAGCCCTTGGGGCTGGCGCCCGGGAAGTGTACCTGATCGAGGAGCCCATGGCGGCGGCCATTGGTGCCGGCCTGCCGGTTGAGGAAGCCAGTGGCTCCATGGTGGTGGACATCGGTGGGGGCACCACGGAAATTGCCCTGATCTCTCTGAACGGGGTTGTCTATTCCGATTCCGTTCGGGTAGGCGGTGACAAGTTTGATGAAGCCATTGTTACCTATGTGCGTCGCAATTACGGCAGCCTGATCGGTGAGGCGACGGCAGAGCGTATCAAGGAAGAGATCGGCTGTGCCTATCCGGGCAATGAGCTGCTGGAAATTGACGTACGCGGTCGTAATCTGGCCGAGGGCGTGCCGCGCAGCTTTACCCTGAACAGCAACGAGATCCTGGAAGCGCTCCAGGAGCCCCTGTCGGCTATTGTGAGCGCAGTAAAAAGTGCGTTGGAACAGTCACCTCCGGAACTGGCGTCGGATATTGCTGAGCGCGGTCTGGTACTGACCGGCGGGGGAGCTCTGTTGCGTGATCTGGACCGGTTGCTGGCGGAAGAAACCGGCCTGCCGGTGATTGTGGCGGAAGACCCGCTGACCTGTGTTGCCAGGGGCGGTGGCCGCGCCATGGAAATGATGGACAAGCGTGGCTTTGACATGTTTGCTGTGGATTAAGCCACGGGTTGCTGTATCAAGCCTCTATTGGGACACCTCAGTAGAGGCTTTTGTGTTTCTGGGGTGACACTTTTGCCGGCCGGGCCGGCTACTATCCATTGGGGAGGACGCGACAATAAAAACGATTTTTGCGCAGAATACAGCCAATCGTTATCGCCTGGTGTTCTTCACCATGGTCTCTTTCGCGCTGATTTTTGTCGATCACAGAACCGATATGCTGAACCCGGTGCGCAACGGGCTGTCGGTTTTCACCTTGCCCATCCACTACGTCGCCAATATCCCCCACACGCTGGTGGAATGGTCTTCGGAGAGTGTGCAGTCCCGAGAGGATCTGGAACAGGAAAACCGCCGCCTGGAATCCGAGGTGCTGTTGCTGCAGCGCCGGGTGCAGAAACTGGCGGCTATTGTGGCGGAAAATACCCGTTTGAAAGAGTTGCTGAATTCCGCAGATCTGGTGGACGACCAGGTGATCGTGGCGGAAATCGTTGGTGTGGATCCTGACCCGTTCCGCCATGAAGTGATCATCGACAAAGGCTCCCGTGACAAAGCCTATCCCGGTCAGGCCGTGCTGGATGCCGACGGCCTGATGGGCCAGCTCACGGATGTGGGCCCCTTCAGTTCCCGGGCGCTGCTGATCAGTGACGCCTCCCACGGTGTCCCGGTGCATGTGGCGCGCAATGGTGTACGGGCCATTGCCGTGGGTTCCGGCAGCCTGGATAAACTCAAGCTGATCCATGTGCCGGATACGGCAGACATTGTGGTGGGTGACTTGCTGGTAACCTCCGGGCTGGGAGGGCGGTTCCCCTCCGGTTATCCGGTGGGCAAGGTAACGGAAGTACGCCATGACCCGGGATTGCCCTTTGCCATTGTCAGTGCGGTACCGCTGGCCCAGCTGGACCGCAGCCGCCATGTGCTGCTGGTGTTTTCTGAAGAAAACCGCATACCGCCCGTGGCCGCCGGGGAGATCGACAATGCACCAGGGGTAACGGGTGCTGAAGGAACCGAAACAGCCACCTCAACCGAAGATCAGGCAACGGAATCTGCCGGGGAGGCGCCATAATGGGACGCGGTGCCGGGGCTATAATGGCAACTTTTTTGGTTGCCTATATCCTGGAGGTTGTGGCCTTGCCAGACTGGGCAGAACCTGCACGCCCTTGCTGGGTTGCGCTGGTTTTGCTCTACTGGGTGATAGCGGTGCCCCACCGGGTGGGGGTTATCTCTGCCTGGACTGCCGGCCTGTTCCTGGATGTGGTCCTTGGCGATGTGCTGGGCCAGAATGCCTTTTCCCTGGCACTGGTGGCTTACGTTACCTATGTGCTGCACCTGCGTATCCGGGTTTTTCCCGTATGGCAGCAGTGCCTGTCCATTGTGGTGTTGGTGGGTATTTACCAACTCAGCGCACTGCTTATCCAGCGGTCTGTGCACATTACACCCTGGACAATGAGTTACTGGATGGGCGCTATCATGTCCGGGATTTTCTGGCCATGGGTGCTGGCTACACTGCGCTTTTTGCGGCGTCGCTACCGAATTGAATAACCAATAAAAAACCAGAAAAAATCCGGATTATTGTATGTTTGAGAAAGTCTACCTGGCGTCCGGCTCCCCCCGGCGGCGGGAGCTGCTCGCCCAGATTGGCGTGCCTTGTGAGGTTTATCCTGTGGATCTGGACGAATCGGAGCTTTTCGGCGAGTCTCCCGAGGATTATGTGCGGCGGCTGGCCATTGGCAAGGCGGCAGCCGGCTGGGACCTCACTCAGGAGGCAGGCAAGCCGCCTTTGCCGGTGATTGGTTCGGACACTTCTGTGGTATTGGATGGTCAAACCCTGGGAAAGCCTGAGGACAAGACTCACGCCCTGTCCATGCTGCAATCCCTGTCAGGCACAGAGCACACCGTCATGAGTGCAGTGGCGATGCAGTTTGAGGGCCGGGTGGAGTGCCAGCTATCCTGTACAGCGGTGTATTTCAGGCCTTTGCCCGCAGAATTGATAGAGCGTTACTGGGCCACGGGTGAGCCGGCGGACAAAGCCGGTGCCTACGGCATTCAGGGGTTCGGTGCCGCCTTTGTTGAGCGGATTGAAGGCAGTTACAGTGGTGTGGTGGGTTTGCCTCTGATGGAAACCATCAGTTTGCTGGAACGCTTTGGGGTGACCTACTGGCATCACAGTGAGTGACAGGGATTATGAGTGAAGAGATTCTGATTAATGTAACCCCCATGGAAACCCGGGTGGCGGTGATCGAAAACGGTGTGGTTCAGGAAATTATTATTGAGCGCACTGCCAAACGGGGCCTGGTGGGTGGCATCTTCAAGGGCAAGGTGGTGCGGGTGCTGCCCGGCATGCAGGCCGCGTTTGTGGATATCGGACTGGAGCGGGCTGCGTTTCTTCATGCCAAGGACATCTGGGTGCCCAGCAACAGTGACGGTGGCAGCAATGAAGAAGTAGCCAACATCAACGAGCTGGTGAAAGAAGGCGATGCCATTCTGGTGCAGGTCACCAAGGATATGATCGGTACCAAGGGTGCGCGCCTCACCAGTCACATATCCATTCCGTCCCGCTACCTGGTGTACATGCCCTACAGTGATCATATCGGTGTTTCCCAGAAAATAGAGGACGAAAACGAACGGGAAAGGCTGCGCTCCATTGTGGAAAATATTGTGGCGGAGCGCGAGGATATTGAGCGCAAGGGCTTTATTCTGCGCACCGTTGCCGAAGGCTGTGATGAAGAATCCCTGCGCAGTGACGTGGATTTTCTGTGGCGTTTGTGGCGGTCTGTACAAAGCAAGTCCGCCAATGCCCGCATGGCCAGCAATATTCATCAGGATCTGCCCCTTTACATGCGTACCCTGCGGGATGAAGTGCGGGACTCCGTGGAAAAGATTCGTATTGATTCCCGGGAAACCCACGGCAAGGTAATGGAGTTTGTCCGGGAGTTTATTCCCGATCTGGAAAAATACATTGAGCATTATCCCGGTGAGCGCCCCATTTTTGATCTTTATGGTGTTGAGCAGGAAATCCAGAAAGCGCTGGGCCGCGAAGTGCAGCTGAAGTCCGGTGGTCATATTGTGATTGATCAGACGGAAGCCATGACCACCATCGATGTGAACACCGGCGCCTTTGTGGGGCATCGCAATCTTGAGGAAACCATCTTCAAAACCAACCTTGAGGCGGCCCAGACCATTGCTCGCCAGTTACGGTTGCGCAACCTGGGCGGGATTATCATTATTGACTTCATCGATATGGAAGATGAAGAGCATCGCCGCCAGGTGCTGCGCATATTCGAAAAAGCACTGGAAAAAGACCGGGTGAAAACCAAAATCACCCAGGTGTCGGAGCTGGGGCTGGTGGAAATGACCCGCAAGCGCACCCGGGAAAGCCTGGAGCGGGTGCTTTGTGAAACCTGCCCGGCCTGTGAGGGGCGGGGTGTGGTAAAAACATCGGAATCCGTATGCTATGAGATCTTCCGGGAAATCCTGCGCCAGCGGCGGGCTTACGAAATGGAATCCTTTCTGGTGATCGCCTCCCAGAGTGTGGTTGACCGGTTGCTGGATGAGGAATCCGCCAATGTGGCAGATCTGGAAGATTTTGTGGGCAAAACCATTCGTTTCCAGGTGGAAGCACTTTACAGCCAGGAACAGTTTGACGTCGTATTAATGTGAATCGATTGGTCCTTCTACTCTCGCGCCTGTTTCTTGTCGGGCTTATTGCGCTGGTGGTTCTGGCGGCAGTGGTTGTGGGTGTGGGGCGCCAGCTGGTCAGTCATATCGAGGAGTTTCAGCCGGAAATTCGCAATTACCTGTCCGATGCCACCGGGCTGACCATTCGGTTTGACTCCATTTCCGGCGACTGGCAGGCCCTGTCTCCCCAAATAACCCTTGAGTCAGTCAGTGTTCAGGCCCCTGCCAAGCCGGCGGAATTTCTGGCCATGAAACAGCTGACGCTGGAAGTGGATCTGGGAAATTCATTACTCAAGCTCCGCCCCGTGATCAAGGTCTGGCTGGATGGCGCCGCCTTTGAAATCCAGTATCAGGATAAACGGTTTTCCCTGAAAAACGGCCCGGATCCAGATTCCGGGAGCGATGAGCAGGCGGCACAGAAATCAGACAGGCCTTCCCTGTGGGATCGGTTGGATCTGGTGCTGAGACAACCCTACATCGAAATCAGCAACAGCCGCATTGCCGTGAAAGGTTTCTGGAAACAGGATGCCATCGTATCGGACATCAATCTTGGTGTGATCAGGAAAGAACAGCGCAAGCATTTTCGGGCTGATCTGACGCTGGAGAGTGAATCCCGGATTACCGCCTCGGTGTATGGCGATATCAGCGGGCGCCTGTCGGAACTGGAGACAGTGAACGGCCACCTTTACAGCCGTGTATCAGCACCGCAGCTTGCCCCCTGGATGCCGTTACCTGTAAGTGAGCTGAGTGGCCTGGAAATCAGTGAGGCCAGCGGTGATGTGGAGCTTTGGGGCAAGATCCATCAGGGGACGCTGGAACGGGTGACCGCCCGCCTCAGGGTGGAAGACGTCAGTATTGTTCACGAGGATCGTGCCGTGCAGCCGCCTCTGTTACAGGCAGTCAACGGCGTGGCAAAGTGGGAAGGCAACTGGCAGGGGGACTGGGTTGTAGGGTTCGAGTCCTTGGAGGTCAGTGGCGAGGACTTTACCTGGCATCCGGAGCAGCTGGTATTGCACAGTAGCCGGACAGAAGAAGATAAACGGCATTATATCGGCAGGCTGGACCAGGCCACACTGTCTCCCTGGGTACGCTATTATCTCGCGTTCCTGGATGGCGAAAGCAGTACCTACCGTACCCTCAGCGCGCTGCAACCGGACGCGGTTCTGTCCGACCTGGTGTTTGAAATGAATATGTCCAGGGAAGCGGTGAGTGATTTCCGCATGTCGGCCCGTTTGTCCGATATCAGCCTGCGGCCAAAGCGCTGGATACCGGGAGTCAATAACGTCACTGCGAATCTGCTGATAGGCAAGTCACTTTCAGTGATCGAGCTGCGGGGTGAGAATGTCGACCTTGATTATCCTCGCCTGTTCAGGGCGCCATTGCAGGTGGACGAGGTCAAAGGCGCGCTGGTTATCCATAACAGTGCCGATGAGCTGCGTATTGAAAGCGGTTTGCTGGAGGTGAACGACCGGCAGCTGAATGCAGCAACCCAGTTGGCGGTGATCAAGGACAAGGCAAGAGATGCCGATCCCTACCTGCGCTTACAGGCGACCCTGGATCAGTTTGATGCAGCCAATGTGTATGATCATCTGCCGGTGGGAGTGATCCCTGACGGCGTGGCAAACTGGCTGGACACTGCCATCAAAAGTGGCACGCTGTTGCGCAGTGATCTGTTATTCCATGGGCCGGTCAATCTGGAAGCTCTTGAACCTTTTCAGTTCGTGCTTGGTTTCACTGTGGATAATACCCGGCTGTCCTTTCAGGAAGCCTGGCGCCCCATCGATGACCTGTCCGGTGATGTCCGGATCTATAACGGGGTAGTGGACGCCTGGGCGTTCAGTGGCAGTTATTACGATGCTGACCTCGATCAGGCCTGGGTGGGTACCCGCCGGATCGCTCCCGGGGAAGTGGATTTGATTGTAGACGCCGGACTGACCGGCCCTCTGGAAAAAACCAGCCGGATACTGGTTGATTCTCCCATCAGTGAAGTCACTGCTCCCGTAATGGAAACCATGAGTGTATCCGGAACCGGGAATATTAAGGTTCGTGTGGAGGTGCCGTTCCGACAGGGGCAAGAGCCGGATGTGGAAGTGCAGGTGGGTGTGACGATCGAAGATGGCATCTATCGTCTTAAAGAGCCGCAGCTGACTATTGAAGACGTTGCCGGTGAGGTGAAATTCAGCATGTCCCGGGGCCTGTCCGCCAGCGGGCTCACCGGCAAACTCTTCGGTGGCGATATCCGTGCTGACATCACAACAGAAGCAGAAGGCGACACAAAGCAGACAAGGGTGCTGGTGAACGGGAATACCGATTTTGCGGCGATCAAACCCTGGCTGAAACTGGATTTGCTGGCGCCGATCAGTGGCCCTTTTGGGTACCAGGCCGACATTGTTATTCATCAGCGTGAAGCAGGCGCTTCTGAAACGCAGAACACCCTGAAGATTACCTCTGACCTGACGGATGTCACCATCGCCTATCCGTACCCGTTGAATAAACCGGCGGGAAACCCCGTGGCCTTCCGCTACCAGACCACGCTTGGCGCTGGGGAACGGTTGCAAACTCTGCGTTTTGACCACCTGTTTGAGCTGCGGATGGTGACGGAAAATGACGAAATGGAGCGCGGGGCTATCATGTTCGGTGGCGACGCAGTTTTGCCGGATTCCCCTTATTTTGCCATTGGCGGTACCATTGACCATATCGATGCAGATGCCTGGCTGAATGCCTGGAAACCGGTACAAAGTGCGCGACAAAGCTCGCAGCAGGGTAAGCGTTCTGCGGGTTTGGTGGCAATGGTGGATCACAGCACGCTGAAGATCGGGTCGCTTGCGCTGAGAGACTTGAGGTTCCGGTCTCTGGAGCTGGCGTGGCTCCGTCAGGATGGCGCGGTCAGTTTTCAGGTGGATTCGCCGGATATCAGGGGTGATGCCACCATCCCCCATGGTTATCTTGGCAACCGGAATTATCGTGAACTGGACACGCCCCTGAAGATCAGCATCAGTCAACTCAGGCTGCCAAAAAAAACCGCCTCCGAGGAAGCTGAGCAGTCAGAAACACCACTGGATCTGATCGACAGCTCCGTAGATCCGAGAGTATTGCCGGCGCTGGATCTGGAAATCGCGAGTCTGCAATTCGGCGATGATGATTTCGGTCGCTGGCGTCTGAACTGGTCCCCTGTAAGCGACGGGGTGCATTTTGATTCGCTGGCTTTTGAGCTGAAAGCTTTAACCTTTGCGGGCACCGGTGACTGGCTGTGGAAAAATGAACGTCCGGAAACCCGTATCGCCGGCGAGGCCAGCGCCAGTAACGTGGCAGATATTCTGACAGCCTGGGGTTATGCTCCCAGCCTGACCAGCGAAACGGCGCGCATGAAATTGTCGGCTCAGTGGCGAAATGCGCCTTACGACTTCGATCTTTTAACCGCCGAAGCCAGGCTTGATCTGATTATCAAGGAAGGGCGCTTTCTGAATGTCAGTTCCGGCGCGGCCGACAAGGTGCTGGGCGTGCTGAATTTTGATGATTGGCTGTCGCGGTTGCGCCTGAAGATCAAGGATCTGGAAAGTAATGAAATGCCCTACAGTGAGATTCGCGGTGACTTTCTGCTGAAAGAGGAAATACTCAATACCAAACAGTTAAAGCTGGATGGCGCCGCAATGAAGATGACCATGGATGGCGATCTGAACCTTGAGAGTAAAACCATTGACGCCAACCTGAGCGTTGTTATACCGGTAACCAGAAACCTGGTGATACCCGCTGCCGCAATGGGCGGCCTGCCGGCGGCGGCTACGGTATACGTGATAGAAAAAGTGCTGGGCTCTCAGCTGGACAAGCTGACCACCATGAAATACAAAGTGGACGGCCCGCTGAATGATCCCTCGGTAACCCTGCAGGAATCCTTCAATATTATTCCGAAGCAGATTCAGGAGTCCATCGTGAAGGAAGGTGGCGCCTCTCCGGAGGCGGCTCCGTCCACGCAGGAATCTGAGACACCTGAAGATTCAACGATGACGCACAATCCAAAGCTTTGACAGGGCAGGAAGCAGTACACTGGAGTAAACACAATGAGCGAGTCCAACCAACCTAACCAATCCAACGACAGCTGCATGGAAAAGCTGGTGACAGCAGCGGTACAGATGGTGAGCAAGGCCGATGTGAGTGAGAATATGAAAGCGGCCGGCCGCCTGGTGGGGCAGGCTGCCAGTGAAGGCGCCCAGCTGGTTTTATTGCCGGAAAATTTCGCCGTATTTAATGCCAGCGCCCTTTATGAGTGGGGTGAAAAAGAACGGGAAGGTTTTCTGTCCGAACAGGTGGCGTCCTGGGCGCGGGAGTATCAGGTCTGGATAGTGGCAGGAACCCTGCCGGAGCGAACCCGCTTTCCGGAATCCGGTGATGTCAGCCCCGGCCGGGTGCGTACCAGCTCGCTGGTGTTTAACCCCCGGGGAGAACGGCAGGCCCGCTATGACAAAATCCACCTGTTTGACGTGGATGTGGCGGATGCCCACGGGGCCTACCGGGAATCTGAAACCATTGAGCCCGGCAGCGAAGGGGTGTTGCTGAAGGTACCCCTGAACGATGGCCAGCAGATCGGAATCGGGCTGACGGTATGCTATGACCTGAGGTTCCCGGAACTCTACCGCATGCTGGCAGCTCAGGGGGCAGATATTTTCACAGTGCCGGCAGCCTTTACCTGGGAAACCGGCCGGGCACACTGGGAGTCTCTGTTACGGGCCCGTGCCATTGAGAACCAGTGTTATGTCATAGCGGCCAACCAGGGCGGCGACCACAGCAGTACCCGCAAAACCTGGGGTCACAGCATGATCATTGATCCCTGGGGGCGTGTTGTTGCCAGTCTTGAAGAGGGTGAAGGCGTGGTAACGGCAACGCTGGATTTCAGTGCCCAGGCGTCTCTCAGGAAGCAAATGCCCGTGCAGCAGCACAGGGTTATTCTGTAGTGGCAGCGGGTGCCCGCAGGCACACTGCTATACTGTGTTGTATCAGTCCCATCATGAGGTAGGCATGTCGTCAGCAGAGCATTTTTCGCAAGCCAAACAACTCCTGTGGACACCCTACGGTGTCGATGAAACCCAAATCCGGCGGTTGCTTGAGTCAATGCACACCAGCCATCTCAACTACGGGGATCTCTATTTTCAGCGCATTCAGAGCGAATCCTGGGTGCTGGAGGATGGTATCGTAAAAAACGGTTCCCACCAGATTGGTGGTGGTGTGGGCGTGCGGGCCGTCAGCGGGGAGAAAACCGGCTTTTCCTATTCTGATGACCTGCAGTTTGCGGCCATAGAGAAAGCTGCTGCTGCCGCAAAAACCATTGTCCGGCAGGGCCAGAGCCTGACAGTACCGGTGTTAAAGCAGGTAGAGTATGAAGCGTTGTATGGCCCACTGAATCCACTGGATACCCTGACGGCGGATCAGAAGGTGGCAATGCTGAAGCTGGTGGATCAGCAGGCACGTGCGCTGGATCCCCATGTGGCGGAGGTATCCGTCAGTCTGGCCGGCAACTGGTCAGGGGTGCTGGTGGCGAGCACGGATGGCCCCCTGGCGGCCGACGTGCGGCCACTGGTGAGATTCAATGTCTCGGTGATCATGGAAAAAAACGGCCGCCGCGAGCGGGGTGGTTGCGGCGGTGGGGGCCGCTGTGGCTATGACATGTTTGACGAAGCAACTCTCAATACCTATGCCCGTGAAGCGGTTCGCATGGCGCAGGTGAATATGGATTCGGTGGCGGCGCCGGCGGGCACCATGCCGGTTGTTCTGGGGCCCGGCTGGCCGGGGGTGTTGCTCCATGAAGCGGTGGGTCATGGCCTGGAAGGTGATTTCAACCGCAAGGGCAGCTCGGCGTTTTCCGGCAGAGTGGGGCACAAGGTGGCTTCGGACCTCTGTACGGTGGTGGATGATGGCACCCTGGCAGATCGCCGTGGTTCACTGTCTGTCGATGATGAGGGTGTGGCGAGTGAAAGCACCGTGCTGATCGAGAACGGTATCCTCAAGGGTTACATGCAGGACAAATTCAATGCCGGGCTGATGGGTGGAAAATCCACAGGCAATGGCCGCCGGGAATCCTATGCACATCTACCCATGCCACGCATGACCAATACGTACATGTATCCGGGCCAGGATTATCCCGAAGATATTATTCGCTCGGTAAAAAAAGGTATTTATGCGGTGAATTTTGGTGGCGGTCAGGTGGATATCACCTCCGGCAAATTTGTGTTCTCTGCCAACGAAGCCTATCTGATTGAGGATGGAAAGGTCACCCGCCCGGTAAAAGGCGCCACACTCATTGGCAATGGGCCAGAGGCCATGACCCGGGTATCCATGGTGGGGAATGATCTGTCCCTGGACCGGGGCGTAGGTGTGTGCGGTAAGGAAGGGCAGTCGGTGCCGGTGGGTGTGGGACAACCCACACTGAAAATCGACGAGCTGACGGTGGGAGGCACCGCCAGCTAGGAGCCGGGTAAACCAGCTTCGGGTGTCAGGCAGACTCCTCCTGCAACTGCCGAAGAAACCGGAACAGCGCGCGCCCTTGTTTGTTATCGGTGGTGCCCTGGCTTTCGTTTATCTGCTGTTCCTTTTTGGCGTTGCGCACCAGCTGCCGCAGCTTCTGCTTGTCCACCAGTGGAAACCGGGCGATCACATCCCCGATGTCGTTATTATCCCCCGCGATCAGTTTATCGCGCAGGTCCTCGAGCTCATGAAACGCCCGGGTATTGAGCTGGTGAGCGGAGTCCCGCTGCTCGAAATAGGTTTCAATGGGCTCCAGGTCGATATCGCGCATCAATTTGCCAATGTACTGACGGTGGCGCCGCAGTGCCTCGTTTTTTTTCATGCGCGTGGCTTCTTCCAGCGCCACTTCCAGCTCCGCTGGCAGATTCAGCGTTGCCCGCTCTTCCGGTTTTAGCGTTATGAGCTTTTCGCCCAGCGCCTGACGATAGTGCATTTCTTTTTTGCGACGGGTTTTGCTCACCCACTCATCGTCGTCTTCTTGATGGTCGTTGCTATTGTTCATTTGATTAACAAATCCGGCGGTTGCTCGTCAGAATGCGCCAAATAACGCTATACTTAAAAGATTGTTCTGTAAAAAACCTAACCTCCAAATTATAACAGTGAGGACAGTTCACCGACAGTAATACCCTTTGATGACGCCAGGGGAAATGAAACGCAATTCAATGAAGGTTGTTGAATGGATATAGCATCAGATAAAGCAAAACTGTACCAGTGTATCGAAACTGCCCTGTCCAGGGCGGCATCATTGGGAGCGACCCAGGCGGAGGTAGCCGCTTCATCTGATGAGGGGCTGATTGCCACGGCAAGAAAAGGTGAAGCGGAAACCGTGGAATTCACCAAAAACCACGGGTTTGGCGTGACCCTTTACCGGGGCAAGGCCAAAGGCAGTTCTGCCACATCGGAATTAACCCCCGCAGCCGTGGAAACGGCGGTGGCGGCGGCCTGGGATATTGCCCAGCACACCTCGGAAGATCCCTGCGCCGGCCTGGCAGATGCTGAACTCATGGCCACCGAGTTTCCGGATCTGGATCTGGATCATCCCTGGGATATCGGCCCCGAGGAGGCGCTGGAAATGGCGCTTGCCTGCGAGGCCGAAGGCATCAGCAATCCCGGCATCACCAATTCCGAGGGGGCCACCGTGAGTACCGGCCGCAGCGTCAGGGTATATGGTAACAGTCACGGGTTTCGCTACGGCAGTCTGGGTACTCAGCACGGTATCAGTTGTGCGCTCATAGCCGGTGAAGGTGAGCGGATGCAACGGGATTTCTGGTCAACCCGGCACCGGGTGCCCTCCCGGCTCCAGGCTCCCGGGGAGGTGGGTGCAGAGGCTGCCAGGCGCGCACTGGCGCGGCTGGACCCCCGTCAGATACCCACGGGTACCTATCCGGTATTATTCGCGGCACCAGTGGCGGGCGGCTTGATCGGACATCTGCTGTCGGCCATTGCTGGCGGCAGTCTGTACCGCAAATCCTCCTTTTTGCTGGACAAACTGAATCAGCCGGTGGCAGCGCCTCTGCTGTCGGTCTACGAGAAACCAAGGCTGGTGAGGGGAATCGCCAGTGCGGTCTGTGACGGCGATGGCCTGCCCACCTACGAAAAGCATTTTGTCAAAGATGGCATTCTCTGCAGCTACATGCTGGGCACCTATTCTGCCCGGCGCCTGGGGATGCAAAGCACCGCCAACGTCGGTGGGGCCCGAAATATTCGGGTGGATGATACCGGGCAGGATTTCAGCGGCCTGGTGAAATCCATGGACAAGGGGTTGATTGTAACCGAGCTGATGGGGCAGGGGATTAACCTGGTAACCGGGGACTATTCCCGGGGTGCCAGCGGATTCTGGGTGGAAAGCGGGGAAATCCGGCACCCGGTTCAGGAGATCACGGTAGCCGGCAACCTGGCTGATATGTACCGCCATATTGTGGCTATCGGAACCGACAGGGATATCCGGGGTAATATCCAGAGTGGCTCAATCATGATCGATGCCATGACAGTGGCGGGGCGTAATTAGGATCTAATACTGGTGGGAAGCATGGCGATTCGTTATTTGTCAGGCGTGATAAAACTTCGTTAGCCTATCAGTCAGGAGTGTGTGCGTTGCAATTTGCAGGGCCATTTTTGTTCAGGGAGATTCAGGGGGGCGGCGGTGTGCTGGGCGGACGGAAAACAGGGTTATCAGCGGAAGGAATTCAGGTGTTTTGGAAACTGAGGGCTAAGGCTTTAGCAGGCTTCGCCTTTTTTGTCTGTATCGGGTTTGCTGTCGGTTTCGCCCAGGCCGATTCTGATCTTAAACCGGTTACCGTGCAGCTCAAGTGGAAACACCAGTTCCAGTTTGCGGGGTTTTATGCCGCCATCGAGAACGGGTATTACAGGGATATCGGGCTCGATGTCACTCTGAAAGAAGCCGGGCCCGGCACCAATCCTGTTGAAGAGGTTATCAAGGGAAACGCCGACTACGGCGTGGCCAATGCAGAACTGCTTCTGTACCGCATGATCGGTGAACCTGTTACCGCGCTGGCTGCCATATTTCAGCATTCCCCACTGGTGATCATTACACTCCGGGAGTCCGGCATCACCACCCCGCAGGATCTTATCGGCAAGCGGGTGATGTTTCCAGAAGGGCCTTATGGCGCCAATACCCTTGGTGTATTGTTGAAAGAGGGGGTTGATCCTTCACAGGTACAGCAGGTTCCCCTTTCCTTCAATCTTGAGGATCTTGTCAGCGGCAATGTGGACGCGATGGTGGGCTACATTACCGACAAACCCTACATGCTGAAGGAACGCGGCATTTCCTTTCAGGTGATTGACCCTGCCGTTTACGGTGTGGACTTTTATGGTGACACACTGTTCACCACCGAAGAACGCTCTGTAGAGCAGTTTGATGAAGTGAAAGCTTTCCGTGAAGCCACACTGAAAGGCTGGCGCTACGCCCTTAGTCATCAGGCAGAGCTGGTGGATCTGATCCGGGAGAAATACACCACCAGCTATTCCCGCGATCAGCTTTTGTATGAAGCCAGGGAAACGGCGGAGCTCATCATGCCCCAGTTGGTCGATCTCGGACACATGAATCCGGACCGCTGGGAACATATTGCTGAGACCTTCCGGCAGTTGCATCTGGTGGGAGGCTCCTTTGACAGGGAAGCCTTCGTTTTTGATCCCGCCAACCGCGCCATGAGTTCAGAATTCCGTTTCTGGCGTAAAGTGTTTCTGGCGGTAGTGGCAGGGGCTGTCGGATTTATTGTATTGCTGAGTGCCTTTAATAGCCGCCTGAAAAAACGGGTTCAGGAACAGACCGCCCACCTGGAAGAGGCCAACCAGTTTCTGGTGCACCAGACCAACGAGCTTATCGCTGCTGAATCCAGAGTGTCTGAACTGAACCGGGACCTTGAAAACCGTGTACTGGAGCGCACAGAGGATCTGTTCAGGGCCAACGAGGAGTTGAAAAGCGAGGTGAGTCTGCGTCGGGAGCGGGAGCTTTCGCTACAGCTCCTGTCCAGCGCACTGGAAAATATTTCCGGGCTGGTGGTCATTATTGATTACAAAGGCTTTGTGACTTATGTCAATCTGGCCTTCAGGGATTTTACCGGCCAGCTGAGCGCATCTCTTGAGGGCTGCGAGCTGGAGGATCTGGAAGGCTATTTCCAGTTTCCCACCGTGGATCATGAAGATTTTCTTTCCTATGTCAAAACCAAGCGCAAGATTGAAATCTGCGGCCACGATTCCGGTGGCAAGAGTCACTGGTTCCAGACAACCATCTCCCCGATTTTTACCAGGGACAAGGTTCCGACACACTATGTCATAGTCTGTGAGGACGTAACCGTGATGAAGCAGCGCCAGGACCAGATGGAACGACTGGCATTTTACGACCCTCTGACCGGCCTGGAAAACCGGGTGCTGTTCAAACAGAATATCCAGAAACTCATGGATATCGTAAAGCGAGACCAGCAGAAAGCCGCGTTACTCTTCATCGATCTGGATCATTTCAAGGCCATCAATGACACCCACGGCCATGGCACCGGTGATATTGTATTGAAAACCGTTGCCGATCGTATTCGCAGCCAGGTAAGGGATAGTGACTCGGTGGCCCGCATCAGCGGTGATGAGTTCAGTGTGCTGCTGCGGGATATTGCCAGTCCCCGGGATGTTGCGAGAATCGCCGGTTATATACTGGAAGAAACCATCAAACCCATCAGCTACCAGGGCAATGACCATTACGTGTCGGCCAGTATCGGTATCAGTATTACACCAGATGACACCATACTCACAGACGATCTTATCCGGTTTGCGGATATGGCCATGTACAAAGCCAAGCGTAAAGGGCGCAACAGTTTTCATTTTTACCAGGACCTCACTCAGGAGCAGATCACGGATTCCGAAAAAATGGCGAATTCCATTCGTGGCTCGCTGGATGAAAGTGAATTCCTGTTTGAGTTTCAGCCCCAGATCTGTCTGAAAAGCAACGAGGTGAAAGCAGTGGAAGCTCTGCTGCGCTGGAATCGCCACGATGGCAGGGTGCATATGCCGGACGAATTTCTGGAAATTGCCGAACGGGATGATCTGGTGGTAGCCATGGGGCAGTGGATTGTGAATGAAATTGAAAAAACCCGGGAAGCACTGGCCCTTGCAGGCATGACGGGCGTGAAGGTGGCGGTTAATCTGTCCGCCAAGCAGTTCAGAGACGAACGGTTTACCATGATACTGGCCGAAGTTGCCAAAGCGCATCCCGAGCACGTTGGCCATATGCAGATCGAAGTCAAAGAAAAGTCATTGTTTGAGGAGCCGGAAGAAAGCCTGCAGAAGCTTAAGCAGTTCAGGGAACTGGGTTACTCGATTGCCATCGATGATTTCGGCGTAGGCTATCTGTCCGTAAGCTATCTGCGCCAGTTTCCGGTGGATACCATTAAAATAGACAAATCCCTTATCAGCCGCCTGCCGACCGACGTTGAAGCGGTTGAGGTTACCCTTGCACTGATAGCACTGGCGCACAAGCTGAATATCAAGGTGGTTGCCGAAGGGGTTGAATCAGAAGAACAGCTGCGTTTTCTTCGTAACAATGGCTGCGATCTGGCGCAGGGGTTTTATTTCAGTGAGGCGGTGGGGCTGAGCGAACTTATCAGCCAGCGCTCCAGGCTTCACTAACTTTTTTCAAAACTGAACAAAACACAGGGAGCACAGTCTTGAGTCTGGAGCTTGTACAAGTGGACGCTTTTAGCCGGCAGCTATTCGGTGGAAACCCGGCGGCAGTTATTGTGGTGGATGACTGGCCTGATAACGGGTTAATGCAGAATATTGCCATGGAAAACCAGCTGTCAGAGACGGTGTTTGTGAAACAGGAAGATGCTGGCTGGGGGATTCGCTGGTTTACCCCGGATATCGAAGTGGACCTTTGTGGTCATGCCACGCTGGCAGCAGCTTACGTTTTATTTCAGGATGCCCGGGTATCCGGTGACATGATTCATTTTACCAGTCAGAGTGGACCTTTGTCGGTGCAGCGGGAGGCCGACAGGCTATACCTCGATTTTCCCTCCCGGCCCGGAACGCCCCTGAAGGCCCTTGAAGGTTTTGCGAATGCCATCGGACAAGAAGTGCTGGCGGGGTTTCAGTCCAGAGACACTTTGCTGATTCTGGAAAGCCAGGAACAGGTGGAGGATTGCAAGCCGGATATGCGGGCGTTATCCCTGCTGGATACCTTTGCGGTGATAATTTCTGCCCCCGGCAGGGATTGTGACTTTGTCTCCCGTTTCTTTGCGCCGGGTGCGGGAATAGATGAGGATCCGGTAACAGGGTCAGCACACTGTACACTAACACCTTACTGGGCCGAACGGCTGAACAGAACCAGCCTCAGAGCACGGCAGTTATCCCGGCGCGGCGGTGAACTGTTCTGTGAGTATTTGGGGGAGCGGGTCCGTATCGGTGGGTATTGCAAGGAGTATATGCGGGGACGCATTGCGCTGCCGGATTAACAAAGAAAAAGGGCGGGAGGCATAATGCCACCCGCCCTTTGCGTGCTACTGCGTGAGTGCTTTGTTACTGATTGATCAGACTATACTGGTTTTTGGACAGCTGATAGGTCTCCACCTTTCCTTGTCCACACCAGTCAACCTGCAGTGAGACATGACCCGGGTACTGGTCCAGCCCGAACAGCAGACGCTGGTCGGATTGCGCTACCAGTCCGTTAGATGCCATCACTTCACGATACTGCATGGGCAAATCCGTGGAATCTTCATACACCAGGGTGGCCTTGGTGCCCACTGCATCCCGGTTACAGGTAGTGCCGTTACCCACCAGTTTTACGCCGGCCCACTGCTTGTCTTTGGAATCGTTCCGGTAAATGCCCAGGGGAGCGAAGGGCTGTGATACCAGTACGTCCAGGTCACCATCGTTGTCGAGGTCGACGGTGGCAATACCACGGGCCACTTCGGTGTCGCTCCATCCCACCTGGTCTGCAGCATCCACGAAGTAATCGCCGGTGTTCAGATAAACCCGTTTCTTGTCGTGGGGATAGATACAACGGCCCCGCAGGTCTGCGTACCGGTCAGCATAGCTGTGGACTTCCGGGCCGGTGAGGGCAATCTTGTCATTCCAGTACCAGTAGTCCGGACAACCTTCATAAAGCTCGTCGTAATTGTCATTCACCATGCCGTTGGCCTGAAGAATATCCAGACGACCGTCACGGTCAATATCTGCCGCGGCTGCACCCCAGCCGAAACGGTTTTCATTCAGGGCGTTCAGTGCCATGGCACGGTCTTCCATACCGTAAGGGCCTTCGGTATCCAGCGTGCCCTTGTTAATCCACAGCATGGAGCCTTCTGCCTGGAGCGCCACGTGTACGTTGGATACATAAACATCCAGCAGGCCGTCGCTGTTGAAGTCTGCCATGGTGGCGTTCATGCCTTTATAGGTATCACGGCCCATTTCACCCACGAAGCGGCCTTTGAGTTGTTTGAACCTGCGGCCTTCTTCGCTGATAAACAGCTGATCGGGACCAAAATCGTTGGCCAGGTAAATATCGGGCCATCCGTCTTTGTTCAGGTCACCTACGGCGTGGTCCAGAGTCCAGCGGGTACCGGTGTAACCCCAGGCTTCATTATCCTGTGCCACGAATCCCTGGCCGTTGTTCAGGAAAATAATGTTTTCACCACCATTATCGGCGTTGTGCCAGGTGCGGTGCATGAAGTGTACGCCGCGACGGTCGCCTTCATATTCCGGCTCCGGCAGATCAAAAATATTGAAATAGCGGGTGTCTTCATAATCCGGGAATTTCACTTGCAATGAGTTGGCTACCAGCAGGTCCAGCAGACCATCCTGGTTCAGGTCAGCGGCAGTGGCGCTCATCGAGTTGGTGTAGGCTAATACGTTGGCTTCACCGGTTACATCAACAAAGCCGAGGGTGCCGGATTCACTCAGGGTGTTCTGCAGCAGGCGTCCGTAACCAAAACCGGTTACCACGTAAAGGTCCTTGTCGCCATCGTTGTCGTAGTCAAACCACAGGCCGCCAGAGGGCAGGCCATTCTCGCGGAAATTCTTGACGTAATCGTTCAGCGCAGGCAGCGGGAAGCGCTCAAAGCTGAAGCCGCCATTGTTGATATACAGCGCAACGCGGGCTTCCTGGGTTTTCAGCGGGTAGCTGATAAAGAAATCCTGGTCACCGTCGTTGTCAACATCCGCCACGGCTACGCCATCACCCTGTGCCAGTATCCACTTGCTGAGGTGCTGAACTCTCGGGTCTACCTGAGTCAGGGTATCACCCGGCTCCGAAAGAATACCCAGGGATTCCGCCTCGATCTTGGTGAATTTGAAGCCCGGATCGGCTACCGGACTGTAAGTGTGACCGATGTTATAGAGGGCAACGCCCATCAGGCCCACCAGCGGTATACCTGCCAGCCGGGGCAGATAGCCTTTGAAGCTGTCCATAAAAGAATGCTGCGGATTGTGCTTTTTGAATTCATACCAGCGATAGAAATACATCAGGCAGTAGAATACGAAGCCTGCCTTGAACAGGGTGGAAAGCGATTCGAACTTATGAAGTGCCAGATCGAAAAAGCTGATAAAAAAGGCCATGAAGATCTGTCCTTTGGTGGATCGCGGCGAGGTTGCGGGATCCGTAATCATAAAGAAGGTGAACAGATAGAAAGCCGGTGATGTAATGGTACCCATGATTATGGTTTCAGGGGGTACGTGGTGTTGCGTGATATAACCGCGAATAAAAAGCGTGAGGGTATAGAAACCCAGGAACGAAATAATCAGCGGATTTCGGTTAATCCGGAATACAAACAGGATTAGTGCAGCCGTTACCACAAACGCCGAGAAAGCGGTGTAGCCACCCCACTGATAGGCCGGAGCGGGACTGATCATTCCGCCCCCAATGGTCACTGCTGTTAACAGGCCAAACAGATTGGGGTTAAAAATATGCCGGCCATTCACGGTGATCAGATATTTTGATGCCACCGCGAAAAAGGCAGGAATCATCGGGAACCAGATACCGTGCGCGGTATTCACCAGTATGCTCAGACCAAAACCGGTAATGGCTGAGCTGAGAGGAAACAATACTTTCCGGCGGAAGATAATGGAAAATATTGTATCAAGGGCACAGGTAGTGCCCACGATCACAGCGATCTGGCCAAGGCTCCGGTTAAAGCCCAGGACGGTGACGCCCAGGATAACGTATGTTATCAGTATGGCGACAAATGGAAGACGAGGATCATTCCTGGTGGGAAATCGGTCCCAGGTGATCCCTCCGATGGTTGCGGCAGTCATTTTCTTGCTCCTATAAGTTTAGGGTGATAAAGGGATTCATTCATACAGTTCGGTTTGGCACAGAGTCGACAAATGCCTGAAACGGGTCTTTCGACCTGATTTCATTCATAAAACTGAACATCTCGACGTTGGTAATATTCCCGGTGGTTGTATCTGACAATCGCTTCTGGACTTCTGGCAGGTTATGCCAGGGCACTGCAGGGAACAGGTGGTGTTCTGTGTGCAGGTTGAAGTGATAACAGGTGATCGCCGATAACCAGGGGGGCATCAGCGCAGTACGGCAGTGGCTGTCCTGCTCATGCAAAGGCACCGCATCAGGGTGGGAGTCGCTGATGTAGGGGTACAGACCCGAGTGATGGGTCAGGTTAATGCATTCAAAAAAGATATAGAAAAAGATAAAAGCCGGTGCGATATAGGCCAGCGCGGATTCGCCCAGCAGAACAACGAGGCCCACCAGCGCTGCGGCGGTTATCAGGGTGGAGATCGCTCCGTACAGCGCGTTGCTGGTATTCCCGGCCCGCCATTGCTTGAACGGATACATCCAGAATGCCGCAACGACGCCCCCTAGTGCGGCCAATGGAATACGCAGCTTCCAGAGAACCAACAGCAGGTTCCGCATGATGGGGCCGTATTCCTTGATGGAGAGCAGGCCGACGGAGGTCGGGTCCTTGTCGACCACGCCAACCCACTTATGATGCTCGAAGTGGGCGTTGCGCCAGCAGAGGTAGGGTACGGCACACAAGCACCCGAAGAGGGTGCCGAACATGGTGTTGAGGCTTTTCTGACCGAACAGGGTGCCATGACCGCATTCATGAGTCAGCACAAAGCAGCGGAACAGGCTCAGGCCCAGCAGCGCCTGCAGTATCCAGTAGCCCGGTGAAAACAGTTCCACCAGCCACAAGCCATAAATAATCGCGGCCATCACGATCAGCTCTGTGGTGGTGGTGACGAACGCCCGGGTGTTGCTCTTGCGGAACAAGCCGTCAGACATCAGGGATTTTCGTATGGTTACATATTCTGCGCGGTTCATGTGTCGTTTCCTTTCAACTAGTGCAGCGCCATTTCAAAGCCAGGGTTTATGCTGGAAAAATTCTCGATATCAAAGCTGTGGTCATTACCCCGGAAGCCGTAAAGATCCATAGGTACCTTTTGCACTCTGAAACCGGATAAGCCTTTCTCCAGCTTGCTTTGCTGGGGCACGAATGCCGCGATAAAGTGATAATTCCTGCCGCGGTGGTGGTTGTAGATACCACGCAGCAGCTGATTCATCAGTTCCGGATCATCATTTTCAATTTCAAGATGAGTCAGCCCCAGCAGATTGAAACACTCCCCCGGTTTGGGCATGGGGGCATGGCCTCTCAGCCTGGCTTCAAGATCGATACCCTTGCGGATCAGCTTCATGGTTCCGCGGTAACCGTGCACCCTGCTGCGGCGCAGGCTGTCGGCGTTATTCCACGGGGCGGCACAGGCAACAATCTTTCCTTCCTTGTTCCTGATGGCAAAGAAATTGTTCACGCCGAAATCCGGCCAGCTTTCGATCCGGTTACGCAGCATGGCTTCATCTATAACAAAGCCGAAAGCTCTTTTTCTCGCCTGTTTCCCAAGAAATGCTGCCAGCTCGGGAATGTCGCTATCCTGTAACTGGTTCACTTCCAGCGTTTGCGGAATGGCACGGTTCAGTACCTGGAGGTTTACCATGTGATAAGGCGTTATCAGCGATGCGTTGGCCATGCGCTGAGCGTACTGGGCGCTGGCATTGGAGCGCATGATGGAGAAATAGAACACATCAACCGGCTCTTGCCGTTTTATGTAGTCGATAAATATCGAAATACTCTGGGGAAACACCTTGCCGCTGCGAAATCGCTCCGCCATGCGCAGGTCACAAAGGTATCCGATGGATTTTATTTCTCCGTTAAGCCAGCCTTTACGGACAACCACCGAGCAGCAGCCGGCAATGCGCTCCTGTTCGGCCAGGTTGTCGGACTTGTCTTCCAGCACTATGGTATAGGGGGTGCCGGAATGGAGTTTCCGCAGGGCGAAAAAATCCGGCTCACGCTCTTCAGTGAGAATCAGATCCGACGGCATACTGACACTGCGAAACAGTGCGCAGAGGCTGTCATTGTCCTCTGGTTGTGCGAGCCGCAGACGCCACTCCGGCTGGTCGAAGACTATATCCAAAAGTCCATCTCCCGTTTCATGGGTTTGGGGCGTGGCCCCTCACAGCCGGACTCTTCCCATTCCCGCAATGACTCGATAAACAGGTGCAATGTGTCAGCCGGCGTACTCTTGAAATCGGGCTCTTCTTCCTGCAGTGAGGCTCCCTGATTGGCCATGATCTCTACATCCTGCTCGATCACCTGACGGGTGTACCAGGGCAGCCAGTATTTCGCGGTGGGCTGCAATATGCCCAGGTTGTAACTGATGCATGTATACACCTGGGATTTGAAGTCGCTGACAGGCGTGGAGGTGCTGGTAATCACAAAACCGCGCTCGTTGTTGCCAAACACATAGTCCACGCGGGTGTTGTTGGGCATATAGAAATTATCGGTGTGATAGAGCGGCAGTTTTTTGGGGTTCAGCAAGCGCTCTGCAAAACCAATGGCATCCTCTGTCTGGTCATAGGTCACCAGTACTGAATTTTCGGTGCGCTCAACGGTGGCTTTCACCAGCTTTTTGGTCCGGTCACGGAACCAGCCCTCGTGCACGAACACCGTATGAGGCACGTCCATGAAATTCTCTGCCAGATGGGTAACGCCATTGTCGAATTCGGTGACCATGTAATAGGTTTTCCAGCCTTTTACGCCGTAAAACGGCATGGGGAAGGGCTTTTTCTCCGGATCGGGCTCCTTGCTTTCGCCCATCCAGACCCATACCAGTCCTTCCTGCTCGATAACGGGAAAACGCTCAACCTTGCGATTGGAAAAGGGCTTGCCGTTCTCACCCTCAGAGGGCACGTTCACGCAGTTGCCTTCGCTGTCGAAGGTCCAGCCGTGGTAAGGGCATTTGATGCAGTTTTTCTTGACTTTGCCTTCACTGAGGAAAACATTGCGGTGTGAACAGCGATCGCGCAGCACAGAGACTTCACCCTGTTTGTTGCGCCATAACACCAGCCGGGTCTCCAGAATGGTGCTGGAGTGGGGCTTGTCCACTTTCAAATCCTCTGATGTACAGGCAACGTACCAGTACTCGCGCAGTGCTCCAACGCGCTCTCTCATAGGAATCTTTTTCATAACTTACTACTCCGTAAAGAAAAAACCTGATGCCAGTCATAACGCGCATCCAGATGCGTTGGTTTGATGTCGCCGATCCGTTGACCCTTTGATGACAGGTGTTCCTGATATTGCTTCCAGCCTTCCTTAACGGGCTGGATATCCATCGGACCAAGCTGACCCCGCTGCCTGCAGTAGCTGTAGTGGTGGCCGGTTTCCAGGTACTGCTCCACAATGGTGGTGAATTCTTTCAGCTTTTCAGTGGGTCCGTCGGACTCAATAAAAAGTGTGTAGTGCAGAGGCGGCTTTTTGCGAGGGGCTATCAGGGCGAAGCGGGTATTGATACCGGTTTCGCGGCTGGCCAGTTTGATTGCCTTGTCCGCCTGGTTGGCGTGAATTTTTTCCCCGCAAAGATCACTCACGCGATCCAGCTTGTTGACATAGGTCAGTTCCGGCGTATTGCGGCGGAAACCGGTGCACTCAACAATGTCTTTCAGGTGATACCGGTAGAGTCCGCCAGAGGTGGTAATAATGGGGGAATACACGCCGCCTCTTTCCAGCTCGTGTGCCAACCTGGGAGCCGCGCTTTCATTGTTAAGGTCAATGAACTCATAGAAATGGCTGTTCACTGCCAGCACACCACCGTGGCTGATAAGATCGGACTCTGCATCCTGAGGGGTCTTGTCCAGGGGTATGGTGATCACTCCCTCTGTGGCCAGTAAACCTTTCCCCTGAATAAATACCTCCGGAAAATAATCCCTCAGGCGCGTGCTGAAATCAGCGGAGATACCGTCACTCCAGCAGGAAATCACTTTAAGATTGGGCCACAGGGTTTCACCGTTCACGCCAGAGCGGGAGCGGTCTATGGCGGTATACAACCGGCGCCGGGCGTCCCGCGGCAGATCCTCCGCCAGGGCGTCTGTGTTGGCCTGGATATATTCCATCAGGGCCAGCAGGAAAGTGGGGCTCCATACCGAGATAAAGCCAAGGTTTTTCTCCTGCAGAAGGTGCCTGCAGGTCTGGTGCTTCCATTCACGGTCACAGGTGATGTGCCGCACACTGGAGGGCACACAAAGCATCTGTTCAAGGGACCATTTGGCCACCGGATTGAAATACTCGGTTTCTTCCTCGAAGCCAACGGGCACACCGCCGGACGTGGTGGTTTCATTATGGGAAACCGGCGATACGGACCAGTAGGATTTGGTACCGATCAGACCCGGAATTCGTGTGTAAAGGTTGTGTAGCCAGGGGTTGGTGGCAGCAGAGAACTCGTCCAGCAGCGCCTGGGTATAAGGAATGTACTTGGTGGTCGATGTGGATCCGCCGGAACGCTCCAGCATCATCACCGGGTCGGACGTCAGCACATTCTGGTAACCCGCACATATCTGCTGAATGTAGGGCTCGATATCATCGTAACCCACCACCGGTACCTTTTTGCGGAATTCCGCAATGGAGCTTATGCCGGAAAAACCCAGCTTGCTGCCATAGACCGTGGCAGCATTCTTCGCCAGAACACGGTCAAGTTTCCGGGACTGAATGTCGGCGGGCTTTCTGATGGCACGGCTGTAGCGCCGTGAATCGCGCAGCAGGCTGGCGATGTAAGCCCTTTGCAGGACGCTCAGGATTGTACTGGCCATGGTTTCAGAATGGTCTCATTGAGTTTTTTGAATGACTTTTTCATGATTTTTGCGGGGTAGCTCAACGCCAGCGTCGCATCGATCCGGCCGATGCAACAGAGCTCGTCGCCCTGGGCGTGGCCCTGGTTTTTCTCCAGAAAAAACCGGATATCGGCTTGGTTGAGCATGCTCTGGTCGATAGGCGCAATGCCGCCTTTCAGCTTGCCCATGGGTTGCTTGAAAGACAGTACACCTTTCTCTGGTATCCAGCTGTCGGCGAACATGGAGGTGGCAAGGTGGTTCAGAATCGCTTTTTCCTGAGCCGGGGTTGGCCGGTCATGGCGTGGCCAGTAATTGGGAAAGTTCCGACTGAGCAGCAAATAGGTTTTATAACCTTTGGAAATAAGAAACCAGTACACATCCTTGGTGGGATGCTGCAACTTGGTTTTAATAATGTACCTGAAGAAGGTTTTCTGGAGGGCTGTCTGACCCCAGTAGGCTTCGTCAATAATGGTGTCGCCGGAATACACAGCAACAAAGTCTTTCCCGTTGACCGCGTCATCAAACACCTTCAGGGTGGAAAAGCCTTTCAGTTGACGAAGATTCGGGTCGAACAGCAGGATGACATCTTTCTTGTTGGAAAGGTCTGACTCGAAGCGGCTGCGCTCGATATCCTCGTAGTAGTTTTTGAAAAGGTCCCACATGGCTTCGATAAGCTCACGGTCAAGCGCGTCTACGGGGCAGACCCGTGCCTTGAGTGTTCCTGTCGATGTCGGATTGAGTGTTGTGGTGACAGCCATCAGCAGCTCCTATTTACCTTTCGTTCATGGTTTTCGGATATTCGAAAACGAAAATAAGGGTCACAGTCAGTGCTAAGTGCTATATGTTGAATGGTTTATCCAAAGCGCCGGATAAATATAACAAAAACCTTTAAAAAACTGGCTTTAAATACGGTTTAGTTTTGTAATTGGATTCAAATACTTCCATAAATCACTGATATATATAAATTATATTTTCTTGCAGTTTAAAAAATACTCAATTTTTCGGTGTTGTGACCGGTAGTCCATTTACACGGAATTACAGTGGAATCATCATTTTCCATTTTTAATTGGTACTTTCGTTTAGAAAAGTTCCGTTGCGAAAAGTTGCAATGTTGTTCTTTTGTGAATATGTGAAAATTAGGTATGACATTCTAGGTTTTATCTATATGATTCCCCGCAATTGGCATAGGTCAAGTTAAGAGCCTGTGTTGACTGTTTTACCTCGCGCACACAATCAGAGCCTGATTAGCGCCCGTTTCCGGGTGGCCGACGGGCGTTTGTCTGTTTTTCATGATCACCAGGCTGCGCCTGGTGGGCTGACTGCATCTTGGTGTGCGTTATGGATCTTTCTCTTGTTGTTCTTATAGAGGCATGTTTTTTATATGCCGGAACCCTGCCAGCAGTGTTTTTCAAGTCTGGCGCCAGGAAGAACCTGAAATGGTTTGTTTCCTGTATCCCCATGTTTGTGCTTCCGTTTCTGTTGCTGTTTCTGTTTTTTACCCGTGATGCGTACCCGCTGGAAGGCTGGCTGGCTTATGGCGCCACGATCCTGGCGGTGATCAGCTGCCTGGCATCGGTCCTGCTGATCAACTGGGCGGTGCTCACCCATGCCGAGCCGATACCGCTCTGGCATCAGGAATCGCACCAGATGCCGTCCACCATTATTGTTAGCGGCCCCTACGGAGTGGTCAGACACCCGTTCTATCTGGCCTACATACTGCTTTACTTTGCGACCTTCCTGGCAACCCTTCACTGGTTGGCTGCGGCATTACTCATTTGGGGTATTGCGGCCAACTATCTCACTGCCAGAAAAGAAGAGCTGACCATTATGGCATCCGGTATTGCCGCTGATTACGGTCAGTACCGGGAGCGGGTCGGCATGTTATTTCCAAAACTCAGCCGTAGTCGGAGGGCATGATGGCACAGCCAACAATGACGTTTGTACCCAAGGAAAACAGGGAACTTCCGCAGATACCCGGAAGCTGGGGCATGCCTGTTTTTGGTAATACCTTTTCCTATATGAAAGACAGCGTGGCCTGGTCTCACAAGAATTACGAGATGTATGGCCCGGTATTCAAGGTGAATGCCTTTTTCCTGAAAGGTGCAGTGGCCCTGGGGCCTGAAGCACTTCAGTTTGTATTGCAGGACAAAGAGGGCAATTTCTCAACCGCCCTGGGCTGGGCGCCTTTCTTCCACAAACTCTTTCCCAGCAGCCTGCCCATGCGGGATGGTGACGACCACCGTTTCAACCGCAGAATCGTTCAGGAGGCCTTCAAGAAAGAAGCCATGACCGGTTACGTGGACGTGATCAACCCGGTGGTGGATCGTCAGTTGCAGGAGTGGAAGAGCCAGGAGACTTTTCTCTTCTACCCCCAGATCAAGGCGCTGGCACTGAATGTATCGGCTGCTGTGTTTATGGGGCTGGATCTTGGGGAAGAGGCCGACAAGGCCAATAAGGCGTTACTTGATCTGGTGGCGGCCGTGGGTGCGGTTTTTCATCGCGAGGTGCCGTTTCTCAAGTTCAGAAAAGGCATGAATGGGCGCCGCTATCTGTGTGAGCTGCTGATGCCGTTTATCGAAGACAAAAAGAAAGTGGCCCCCAAAGATCTGTTCGGGCACCTGTGTCATGCAAAAACCGAAGAGGGCGACGCCTTCAGCCATCAGGAAATCGTGGATCATACCATTGCTATCATGTTTGCATCCCACGACACCACCACCAGCATTCTGACCTCCATGGCCTACTGGATGGCACGCTACCCCGAGTGGCAGGACAAAGTTCGGGAAGAGTGCCTGGGTCTCGGCAAGCCTTTTATCCATTACGATGATCTTGACGATATGCAGGTGATGGAATGGGTGTTTAAAGAAGGCCTGCGCCTGAATCCTCCGGTGGATCTTGCCCAGCGCCGTGCCGTGCGTGACTGCGAATTACTTGGCTACCACATTCCCAAGGATACCATCGTGATGGCAGGGATCGGCTTTACCCACCGTATGAAAGATTACTGGAAAGAACCTGAGAGGTTCGATCCCACCCGCTTTGCCCCGGGCAGAGAAGAAGATAAACAGCATCCGTTTTTATGGTCACCCTTCGGTGGTGGCGCCCATAAGTGCATCGGTATGCACTTTGCGTATATGAACGTTAAAGCCATCATGCACCAATTGCTGACCCGTTACCGGTTCGAGCTGCCCTGCGACCCTGAAGTGAAATTCCAGGCCATACCGGTCAAGCCGCGGAACAATCTGCCTTTCCGGGTAGTGCCATTGTAAGCAGCCGCTACAGGTAACGGGTGAACCATGAACAGCTTTGATGAGTATGTGGACTATGATGCTGCCGGTCTGGCAGAACTGGTTGCCAGGGGCGAGCTATCGCCTCTGGATATGGTTAAGGCCGCAGGGTGCCAGATTGACAAATGGAATCCCCGGATCAATGCGCTGACTTTCCATGATGCCAGGCAGGCTGCGGAATACGCAGACCGGAAGGATCTTTCCGGGACTGATTACAAAGGCGTGCCCTTTCTGGTGAAGGACCTGGTGACAGAGGTGAAGGGCTTTCCCCATACCTGTGGGAGCAAGGCGCTGGCTTCCTATGTTTCGGCCGAAGACTGCGAACTGGTGAAACGTTACCGTCAGGCGGGTTTCAATATTATGGGCGCTACCAATACAGCGGAGTTCGGCTTGTTGCCGGTGACCGAATCGGCCCACACAGGCGTCACCAGAAACCCCTGGAACACCGAATGCAACGCCGGTGGCTCCTCCGGAGGTGCCGCTGCGGCTGTCGCCTGCGGCATCGTGCCGGTGGCTGGCGCCACCGATGGGGGTGGTTCCATTCGCATCCCTGCGGCCTTTACCGGCACCTTTGGTTTCAAGCCCAGTCGTGGTCTGGTACCGCAGGATCCCATGGGTGAGCCCTGGGACGGCGCGGCCGTAACCCATGTGATCTCCCGGACCGTGCGTGACTCTTTTCAGGTACTGAATAAAACCCTGGGAATGACGGCATCGGCACCCTACGCACCTGTATCCGGCATCGAATCCGGCAATAAGGCTCTATCGCCTCGCGGTAAAAAAATAGGTGTCTGCTTTACGTCGCCTTTATCCATGCCGGTATCGGAAAATAACCTGAAAGCACTGAGGAAGTGTGTGGCTGCGCTTGAAGCCAGGGGCTACGAGATTGTAGAAATAGACCGGTTGTATAATGGTTACGACCTGCTGGACAGCTTCTGCCCCGTGTTGTTCGGTCAGGTATCGGCGGATCTGCAAACCATTGGGGCGAAGCTGGGCAAGCCAGTTACCCGAAAAGATGTGGAGCCTGCCACCTGGCTGATTTCCGAGATTGGCCGGCATGTTTCGGCCCGTGATTTCGCCCTGGCCAAACAGCGTTGGGCGGAATTCCGCTTATTGATGGCAACCTATTTTTGCGAGTATGACTTTATTCTCACGCCGGTGACAGCGATCGATGCGCCACTGAATGGTGAACTGGTACCGGACCCGGCTGAGCTCAAGGCCCTGAAATTCGTCAGCGCCATAAAGCTGGAGCGCTACCTGCCCAACAGTCGGCAATTCCGGGAAAACTTTTACCAGTCTTTTGAGCCATTTCCTTTTACGCTGATGGCTAATATCACAGGCATTCCTGCATTTTCAGCGCCTGTCTGGGTTGATGGGTCTGATATGCCCTCTGCTGTTCAGGCCATGGGGCCCATTGGCTCCGATGCGGAGCTGATGAATCTGGCGCTGACAATTGAGCAGGAACTGCCCTGGATTGATACCTATAAACGACTGCACCAATTGACAGATAACCAAGAGAAACCAGCATGAGATATTTGTTCAGCCTGATGTTTGTGTTGGGTGCCGTGATTTCTGCGCCTTCAATGGCCCAGACGGCGGAGCAAAAAGCGCTTGATATCGCCAGACAGGCGGACAAGCAGGATACCGGCTATGTGGATGAAAGAGTTGATGTGGACATGATCCTGATCCACAACTCCGGTAAAAAACTGACGCGGGAATCCCACTGGCGGATCAAGGAGCGTCGCACCGACGGTGATATGCGCCTGTATGTATTTCACAGCCCTGAAGATCAGCGGGGGGCGGCAATTCTTTCCCATGGTCATATCGACAGGGCGGACGACCAGTGGATATACCTGCCCAGCCTGGGGCGCTCCCTGATGATCAGTAACGAAAACCGGTCCGGATCATTTGTTGGCAGTGAGTTTTCCTATGAAGATATTAATTCACAGGAGATTCCCAAGTTTGAATGGCGTTATCTGCGGGAAGATACTCTGCGGGGTCGCAAGGTTCACGTTTCAGAGCGTCGCCCCAGGGATCCCTTCTCCGGTTACAGCAAGCAGCACTTATGGGTTGACCAGGAAAACCTGTATACCATGCGGATTGAAAGTTTTGACCGCAAAGGCACGCATTTCAAAACCGCAGAAATTACCGGATGGAAGCTCCTGCAGGGATTCTGGCGGCAGGCGAAAATAGAAATGACCAATCATATCAATAAAAACGTATCCATACTGGAGTTCAGTAACCGGTCGATCAATACCGGGCTTGAAGCGGAAGAGTTTTCTGTAGAGGGATTCGCGACCGGTGAAACATTATTTACCAGGGGAAGAGGCGGGAAATAATATGGTAGACAATATTGCACAATACCTTGTAGACAAGCGAAAGCTGCTGTTCTGGGTTTCCCTGCTGGTTGTAACACTGATTGCAGTGGGTGCAAAAAATATCTGGATACAGAGCGATTACAAGGCCTTTTTCTCGGACACTAACCCGCAACTGCTGGCCCATCGTAATATTCAGGATACCTACACCGATACGGATAACCTGTTGTTTATTGTTGATGCCAAAGGCCAGTCCGTATTTTCAGAGCAAGGCCTGGACCTGGTGGGGGACATCACGGAAAAAGCCTGGACAACGCCCTACTCATTGCGGGTGGATTCGGTAACCAATTACCAGTACAGCTATGGCGATGAAGACGAGCTGATAGTGGAAGCGCTGCTGGACATTGGTGGCGGTGATAATCCGGACTATCAGAAAATCAGAAACATCGCCCTGAGTGAACCCCTGCTGAGAAACAATCTGATATCGCCGGATGGCACGGTCACCGCAGTTAATGTGATGCTGGGGCTGCCGGACCCTGCGGACATGGCAGTGCGGGAAGTGGTTGCCTACGGCCGCGATATCGTCAGCTCTCTCGAAGAGAAGTACCCCGGATTTGATATTTATCTGCAGGGTACTGCTGCAGTGAACCATGCGTTCATTGAATCCTCGGAAAAAGACGCCATGACCCTTATGCCGGTGATGTTCATGGTGATTCTGATTATCCTGGTACTCTGGTTGCGTTCGGTAAAGGGCACGTTGATCACCTTGCTGGTCATTAATTTAAGCTCCGCAGTGGCGGTGGGTTTTTGTGGCTGGCTGAATATTGCCATCAACCAGATTAATGTCATTGCCCCCACGGTGATAATGACGCTGGCTATTTGCGACTGCGTTCACCTGCTGGTGTCCTATTTTGAAAGGCTCAGTCACGGCATGGAACCGGAAGCGGCCATGAAGGAAAGCCTGACTGCCAACCTCCAGCCGGTGTTTCTGACCAGCTTTACTACCGCCATCGGTTTTCTTTGCATCAATTTCAGTGAGTCACCGCCACTGGCGGAAATGGGAACCATCACGGCCGTTGGTGTCATTGCCGCGTTCTGGCTGTCGGTAGCGCTGATTCCGTTCCTGGGAATCAGGTTTATCAAAGGGTCCAACGGGGTTAACCCGGCCGCTTCAAAAGTGGTTACTGCCTTTTCCGGTTTTCTGTTGCGGCATAAAAACCCCGTGTTCTGGGTAACGCTGCTGGTTTCCGCTTTGCTGGTAACTTTCCTGTTCAGAAATGATATCGATGATAACTACATCAAGTATTTCAGCCACGATACGGAAATCAGGCAGGCTGCGCAGTTTACCCAGGATAACCTGACTGGTATTGATACCCTGGCGTTTTCGTTCTCCAGTGGCAAGGAGAATGGGATTGCCAATCCGGAGTTTCTTGAAGCGGTGCAGGCTTTCGTAACCTGGGCCCAAGCCCAGCCGGAAGTGGTGCATGTGGACAGCTACATTGACATACTGAAGCGCCTGAACAAGATCATGCACGGTGACCAGGCCGAATGGTACCGGATTCCGGATGAGCGGGAGCTGGCATCACAGTATACCCTGCTGTATGAATTATCCCTGCCGTTCGGGCTGGACCTCAACAATCAGATCAGTTTCGATAAATCCTCACTGCTGGTTAATCTGCGGCTGAAAGTGGATAAAGCCAAGGAGATCATTGCACTTGATGAGCGTGCTGGGGAATGGCTGAAAACGAACTATCCGGAGATACATACCAACGGAGCGAGCGTTTCGCTGATGTTTGCCCATCTGGGCAAGAGCAATATTTCCAATATGATGTACGGCAATGTGGTGGGTATTCTGCTGATCAGCCTGACGCTGATGCTGGCCCTGCGCTCTTTCAAATATGGGCTGATCAGCCTGTTGCCCAATGCCATGCCTGCCGCCGTTGCCCTGGGATTGTGGGGTATCTTTGTGGCAGAAGTGAATATTGCGGTGGCAGTGGTGTTCTCCGTTACCCTGGGTATTGTGGTGGACGATACCGTGCACTTTCTCTCCAAATATATCAAGGCACGCCGGGATCTGGGCAAGTCTTCCGAAGAGTCGGTGGTCTATGCCTTTGAACAGGTGGGCAAGGCGCTGGTGATTACATCCGTGGTACTGGCCATCGGCTTCTTTGTGCTGGCGCTGTCAGACTTTACCGTGAACAGCTCAATGGGCCTGATGGTGGGTGTCACCATTATTGTTGCCCTGCTGTTTGATTTCCTGTTTTTACCGACATTGCTGATGAAAGTGGATCGAAAATAGATGTTAGCTTCCCTTGTGGATACGTTGTTTCGGAAAAGAAAGCTGCTGTCTGTGCTGGCAATGCTATTGCTGGTGGCGGGCAGTGCGTTCCTTGCCAGACTCTCTCTGGATAATCATTTCAGCATTTTTTTTGATGCTCAGGATGTGCGTCTGCAGGAGTACAACAAAATCCAGAAGGAATTTGTCAGAACTGACAATGTGCTGGTCGCCATTGCGCCGGCAGAAGGAGAGGTGTTCAATCCGGCATTTGTTACCAGGTTGCGGAGGTTTACCGAAGCATCCTGGCAGGTTCCCTTTGTGAAAAGGGTGGACTCCATCACCAATTATCAGCACGTGTTCAGTACCGAGGGGGGCATTACCATTCGCTCACTGGCCAGTGGTGATGGGGATAACCTGGATATGGACTTGCTGCGGGAACGAACCCTCAGCGAAAAGGATCTGGTGGGAGCCTTGATAGATCCTCAGGGGCAGGTAACGGGCGTTAACCTGCTGCTGGATATGCCGAAAGATCCTGCGGCGCCAGCAGACGTGATGTCCGCTGTCCGCCAGCTGATGGATGAGCATTTTTTGCCGGAAGACCAGGTGCACGTGCATGGTATTGTGGCGCTGAACAATGCGTTCATGGAGGCCACAGAAAGAGACGGCATGACGCTGATGCCCCTGATGTTTCTGGTGATCAGCGTGCTGCTGATGGTGCTGCTGGGATCGTGGCGTGCCGCAGCGGGTGTGCTGCTGGTGGTGACCCTGGGTTCCTGGTCGGTGGTGGTGGCCATTGCCGCTTTCGGCTTTGACCTGAACATGGTGAATGTAGTTGCCATCACCATTGTCATGACCCTGGCCGTGGCGGATTGCGTGCACCTGGTGTCCACTTATCAGGAGGCGCTGAAAGAGGGCATGACGCCGGAAGTGGCTGCCCGTCAAAGCCTGTCTGTCAATTTCGTGCCGGTACTGATCACCAGCCTGACCACCGCCATTGGTTTTCTGGCGCTGCTGTTCAGCAATTCTCCGCCTATCCGTGAGCTGGGAATCGTTACCGCCACGGGCGTTCTGAGCGTTTTTGTATTCAGCGTAACCGTGTTCGTGTGGCTATTGCCGGTGATCTCGGTAAAACATAGAGAAGCCCCGGGATTTATGGACCAGTGGATGCACAAGCTGGCAGAAGGGGTACTGGGCCGCAGGGTTCTGGTGGTGGTCGGGTTTGCGCTGGTATCACCGATATTGGTGTTCCTGGCCTTTACCAATGAAATCAATGACCATGCCAGCCACTATTTTTCCAAGGATGCGGAGTTTGCAAAGAGTACCGCATTTATTTCCGATCATTTAACGGGCCTGGACACGCTGTCGTTTGAGTTGGCGACAGGTGAAGGCTACGGTATTAATGAGGTGGGCTATATTGAAAAACTGTCAGCGTTCGGTGAGTGGCTGGCATCCCAGCCGGAAGTGGTTCATGTGAAATCCTACGTGGAAGTGCTGAAGCGCATCAATCAATACACCCACGGTGGCGATGCTGATTATTATCGCTTGCCGGACAGTAAAAAGCAGGCGTCACAGTTTTTGTTGCTTTACAGCATGTCCACCACGTTCGGCCTCGGAATTGAGGACAGGGTTAATTTCGATCAGAGTGCCACCCGGATTGAGGCGCGTCTGGCGATTGATAATCCCAGGGAAATGCTGTCGCTGACACAGAAAGCAGAGGCATGGGTAGAGCAAAACTGGCCGGGTGTGCAGTTGACAAGTTCCAGTGTGCCTAAGCTGTTCGCGGATATCGGTATCGAAAATATCCGAAGTATGCTGCAGGGCAATTTCTTTGCGGTGCTGGCCATTGCGCTGTTACTTGTGGTGGCTTTTGGTTCCTGGCGTTTCGGCCTGGTGAGCGTGCTGCCAAACCTTGTGCCCGCTCTGGTGGCCCTGGGAATCTGGGCTCTCATCAGCGCCAAGATCAACCTGGCGGCCTCCATTGTATTCGCGGTTACCCTGGGCATTATTGTGGATGACTCCGTGCACTTCATCCATAAATACCTGCTGGCTCTGAGGGGCGGCAGATCACCTGAGGATGCCATCCGTTACGCCTTTGCCAATGTGGGCAGAGCCCTGGTGGTCACCACTCTGGTCCTTGGCCTTGGCTTTGCCATGCTGGGTTTCTCCGACTTCGCCGTAAACAGCGTTATGGGCATACTGGTATGCATTACGCTGGTGGTGGCACTGGTGGTGGATTTGCTGTTTTTGCCGCTGGTGTTGTTGTGGCTGGGCAAACGGAAACTGCTTACCGGGGATAAAATATCTGCCTCATCCTGAGGCTTGAAAGAGAAGGTATGAAATCGAAGGGATAAAAGAGTGGGGCAGCAGAAAGGGAGGGGAATTCCCCTCCCAGCGGTATAACGGGGAATCAGCCAAGATTCTTGTTGGCAAAATCCCAGTTCACCAGATTCCAGAAGCCTTCCAGATACTTGGGACGCGCATTGCGGTAGTCAATGTAGTAGGCGTGTTCCCACAGATCCACAGTCAGCAGAGGCGTTACACCTTCTTCAGTAATCGGCGTGCCCGCGTTGCTGGTGTTCATGATATCCAGTGAGCCATCAGCTTTCTTTACCAGCCAGGTCCAGCTGGAGCCGAAGTTGTTGACGGCCTTGTCGTTGAATTTTTCCTTGAACGCTTCAAAGGAGCCGAAGGCAGAGTTGATAGCTTCAGCAACCGCGCCTGTTGGTTCGCCACCACCATTGGGGCTCAGGCTGTTCCAGTAAAAGGTGTGGTTCCAGATTTGTGCAGAGTTATTGAATACACCACCGGAAGATGACTTGATGATGTCTTCCAGGCTTTTGCCTTCCATGTCCGTGCCTTCGATCAGGCCATTGAGTTTGGTCACGTAGGTCGCATGGTGTTTGCCGTGGTGGTAATCCAGGGTTTCTGCTGAGATATGTGGTTCCAGTGCATCTTTAGCATAAGGTAGTTCAGGTAATTCAAAGGCCATTTGCGGTCCCCTCTCTCAATTGTGACGCAATTACACGAAAACCTGAGTAAATAACTCAGACTATAGGTAAACCCTAACTTTAACAGATATAACCAACTGATGTGAAACGCTGTTTCAGATATTGTCGAAGCTGAAAACAACCCGGAAGCATCAGGCGTAGAATGCTGTGGCCAGCCCCAGAAAGGCGAAAAAACCAACAACGTCTGTCACTGTGGTTAATACGACACCACCCGACAGGGCAGGGTCAATATTCATTCGCTTCAGAATCAGGGGCAGGGATGCCCCGGCGACGGCCGCCACCATCAGGTTAATCACCATGGCCGAGGCAATGATGACCCCCAGCCGGTAATCGCTGAACCAGAGGGATGCCACCGCGCCGATCACCACCGACCAGAAAAGGCCGTTCAGCACGCCTACACCCATTTCCCGGGATAACAGCCAGCTGGCGTTGCTGGGCCCTACGTGCCCCAGGGCCATACCGCGAATTACCACCGTCAGGGTCTGGCTGCCGGCGATTCCTCCCATACTGGCAACGATGGGCATCAATACGGCCAGCGCCACCACTTTTTCCAGAGTCGCTTCAAAAAGCCCGATGACCCACGAGGCCAGCAGGGCAGTGAGCAGGTTAATTCCCAGCCAGACGGAGCGCCGGCGGGTTGTTTTCCAAACCGGCGCGAAGGTGTCTTCGTATTCATCCAGACCGGCCATACTCATCAGGGAGTGGTCTGCGCCTTCACGAATCACGTCCACCACGTCATCAATGGTGATGCGGCCAATAAGGCGGCCTTCATCATCCACCACGGGGGCGGACACCAGGTCCTGACGCTCAAATATTGTGGCCACGTCGCTGGCGGGCGTGTTTGCCGGGATCGCGGTAACATCGGTCAGCATGGCATCCCGTACACTCATGGACGGATCGCTGATCAGCAGTTTTGTGAGGGGAATGACTCCGATAAATTTGTCGGCGCGGTTAACTACCAGTATGGAGTCGGTCATTTCGGGAAGTGACTGGTGCAGCCGCAGATAACGCAATACCACGTCAAGGCTGATATCAGGCCGTACCGTGACACTCTCGGGGTTCATCAAACCACCGGCCGTGTCCTCGCCGTAAGAAAGCACTGCCTCGATACGCTGGCGATTCTGGTCGTCCATGGCCTCCAGGATTCGCTCCGTGACTTTTCGGGGCAGCTCCTGGAGCAGGTCGGCAATATCATCCACTTCAAAGTCTTCGAAAGCGTTGATGATATCCTGGGTATCCCGGTGGCGAAGGAAGTCCGCCGCGATTTCCTCGTTGAGATACTGGAGGATTTCCCCTTCTTCCTCCTGATCAATCAGCTTCCAGATAATGTTTCTGGAGCGGGGTGGCGATGATTCAATCAGGTGCGCAACTTCCGCGGGCGCCATGGCGCGCAGCATGTGACGCACCTCCACAAAGGTGCCTGAATCCAGCGCCTCGTTAAACGCCTGCAGTGTTTGCTGCGCGAGCTGTGAATTGGGATTCTTTGCCATGCTTACGTCTCAATCCTGCTGAAGGGGCACGGGGAACCTGTGGTAATTCTAGCGTTAAAATGCCGATTATGGGCTTTATGGCCGGTAAAATAACGAAAAATTCAAACAGTTAGCTCACAAAACAGTTTACCGCTGCTGCCTGTTGTTCTCAACGGGATGTCTTATTCGGGCTCGTCAAAGCGGTTGTTGATCAGCGTGCAGATGGCGTCGAGGGCTTCCTGTTCATCCTCGCCACTGGCTTCAATATCCAGTGTCATGCCTTTGGCAGCGGCCAGCATCAGTATGGACATGATGCTTTTGGCATCGGCTTTCTGGCCGGCGGGGTTGGTGACTTCGATACGGGCTTCGTAGCGGCTGGCCGTGGCCACCAGTTTGGAGGCGGCACGGGCATGCAGGCCAAGTTTATTGATGATTTCTATCTGGGTTCTGACAGCCATTGATTCGTTGGTTTTGTTATTTGGCCCGCAGAGTATGCAGACTATAGTTCCCTGTGTCTAGCCTGAACGTTTTTGTAGAGCTGCTTGAAATGATCAGTGAGTTGCTCGGCGATATAGACCGACCGGTGCTGGCCGCCAGTGCATCCGATGGCAATGGTGGTATAGCTGCGGTTGTTTTCCTCGAAGGTGGGCAGCCATTTGGTAAGAAAAGCCTGTATGTCTTCAATCATTTCGATGACTGCGTCATGGGACTTCAGAAATTCCTGGACCCCGCCATCCAGACCGGTTTGTTGCCGAAGCCCGGAAACCCAGTGGGGATTGGGAAGGGAACGAACATCAAATACGAAATCCGTGTCTGTGGGAATGCCATGCTTGAACCCGAAAGACTGGAACAGGATGGCCATGCCCTCGGCCTGGTCGCCACCCACCCGTTCTTTCACCAGGTCTCTCAGGCCATGGATTGTCAGTTTGCTGGTATCAATATGAAGTGATGCTGAGGTCGATATGGGATCCAGAAGGCGTTTTTCCTCCTGAATCGCTTCACGCAGCGAAATTTTTTCATTGCTGATGGGGTGCTTGCGCCTGGTCTCGGAAAAGCGCTTTAACAGTGTTGGTTCATCGGCATCCAGAAAAATTACCTGAATGGTATCAACGATCTTTTTCAGTTTTTGAAATACTTCGGGAAACTGGCTCAGCTGGTTGGGATGGTTGCGGGCATCAATACCCACGGCTGCACGGGGAACAGCCGTGTCAGCAGGATTCACCAGTTGGCTCACCAGCTCCGGCAGCAGCGTAACGGGCAGATTGTCTACGCAGTAAAACCCGATATCTTCCAGCACATTGAGTGCCGTTGTTTTACCGGAACCGGAACGCCCGCTGATAATGATAATGTCCATAACATGCCCTTTGTCACAAGCCAAAAGCCATTCATGTGTTAACAGAGTAACACAACCAGATCGTCATGTAAGAGATGTATTGCACGCCCGTTACTACGGTGTTAATGGGACGGGTTTTTTACAAATTCTTCGAAAAAGGCGTTTTTGTCCCGGGCTTCCCGCAGGGAGTCGCGGACGTTTTCGTCAGAGAAACGCTGGGCGATCTGACTGAGTAACTGAAGGTGTTCTTCGGTGGCCTCTTCCGGCACCAGCAGTACGAACATAAGATCCACAGGTTCGTCATCCTGGGCATCAAAATCCACCGGTTCCTGAAGTTTGAACAGCGCACCAATGGTGTGACTGCAGTGTTTGGCACGACAGTGGGGGATGGCAACGCCCTTGCCAATGGCGGTGCTGCCCAGCCGTTCCCGGGTAATCAGATTATCGAAAAGTTCATTGGCTGTGAATTCGGGAGCCTGCTGGGCTATCAGCCCAGCAGCATTTTCAAGCACACGCTTTTTGCTGGTGCCTTCAACATCGGTGAAGGTTCGCTCCGGCGTGATAATGTCTGTTACTTCCATGAGAGGAAATCTCTTGAGGTTTATCGCGCTGATCCCTGGTTACGACTCTGGTTTTTCTGCTTGTGCTTGATGACCTGGCGATCCAGCTTGTCAGACAGGGCATCGATGGCAGCGTACATATCTTCGGACTCCGCATTGGCGAACAGGTCTGCACCTTTAACGTGAATAGTGGCTTCTGCAATTTGGCGTGTCTTCTGAACACTGAGGATAGCATTAATGCTGATGATATCGGCGGCGTGTCGCTCCAGTTTAGTCAGTTTTTCAGTGGTGTAGTCTTTCAAGGCGTCAGTTACATCGACATGGTGTCCACTGATATTCACTTGCATAATCCACTCCTTACGTGGTTGTGGTTGAAACAACGACAGGTTTCATCGTTGTGCCCATATCTGTTCTTGTAGTTTATACCAGTCTCTTCCGCTCGTTGGAAGGTGGTATGTTCATGGCCTCGCGGTACTTGGCAATGGTGCGTCGTGCGACTTTAATATCCTGTTCTTCCAGCAGTTTCGCGATCTTGCTGTCGCTGAGAGGCTTTTTGGGCTCTTCACCGGCAATGAGCTTCTTGATCATGGCGCGAATCGCAGTAGACGAGCATTCTCCGCCAGATCCTGTGCTGACGTGGCTGGAGAAAAAGTACTTCAATTCGAAAATCCCGCGCGGGGTGTGCATGTATTTCTGGGTGGTAACCCGGGAGATGGTTGATTCATGCATTTCCACGGCTTCGGCAATGTCATGTAACACCAGCGGTTTCATGGCTTCCTCGCCCTGTTCGAAAAACTCGATCTGGTATTCCACAATTTTTGTGGCCACCTTCAGCAGGGTTTCGTTGCGGCTCATCAGGCTCTTGATAAACCAGCGGGCTTCCTGGAGGTTGTTTTTGAGGAAGGTGTTATCGCTGCTGGAATCGGCCCGCTGAATCAGGGAGGCATAACTGTTGTTCACTTTCAGCCGCGGAGTGGCTTCCGGGTTAAGCTCCACTTTCCAGCGCCCCTTGTCCTTGGTCACAATTACGTCAGGCACCACATATTCGGTGCGATCAGCATCCACGCTGGATCCCGGGTAGGGGTTCAGGGTCTGGATCAGTTTGATGGCTTCCTTGAGCTGGGATTCGCTCAGCTTGCCCTTGCGCATGATGGACGTAAAATCCCGGGATCCCAGCTGTTCAATAAACTGGTCCACTACCTTGATGGCTTCAGTGCGATAGGGCGTGTCATCGGGCAGCTGACGCAGCTGTATCAGCAGGCATTCTCTTAAATCCCGCGCGCCCACACCGGGTGGGTCGAATTGCTGAATCCGGCGGAGCACGGCGCTCACTTCCTCTACAGAAATGTCGTGCCAGTCAGCGTCGGGATCGAAGGATTCCGCACCAGTCTCTTCGTGGGCACCCAGCGCCTGCTGGGGATCAATGCCCATGGCCCTGAGAGCCTCATCCTGATTCCGGAACAGGTCCTCAACAATTTCTGACTGGGCCAGCAGGCTTTCCCGGATATCTTCCACCGGGGTCATCAGGTAACCCCGCTCATCAATGGACTCGATAATGGCGATGGCAATGGCGTTGTCCATGGGGGACATGGGGGTCAGATTCAGTTGCCACATCAGCTGGTCATAAAGGGTTTCCTGGGAGCTGTTCCTGCCTTCCAGGTCATAGTCGTCTTCCTCTGCCCCGCGGGCAGAGGGCGTGTAAGCGGTTTCCTGATAAAGATCATCCCAGTTACTGTCCACCGGAAGGTCGTCCGGCAGGTCCTGGCGATTCGATAGATCCACTGAATCGTCTTCGCTGGATTTGGTCTGCAGGTCTGAGCTGGTGCTGTCGTTACCCGAGGAGAAGTCCACCACCTGATCGTTGTAGCTGTCGTCTTTGCTGTCCTTGTCTCCGGATTCCGCTTTTTCCTGATCGTTGCTGTTGCCCTCTGACTCGGGATTATCGTCAACCTCCAGCATGGGGTTTGCATCCAGCGCTTCCTGGACTTCGGACTGCAGATCCAGCGACGACAGCTGTAACAGGCGAATGGCCTGCTGCAGCTGGGGTGTCATCGTCAGGTGTTGACCGATTTTAAGCTGTAAGGTTGGTTTCATGGAGTCCTTAGTTCGCTCTCAGATGGTGAAACTAGCGTTAATCTACCTGTATTGCACCTGGCAAACCTTGATTTGTGCCAGGGTGACAACCATCCGTACTGGCTTTGCGTGCTGTCCGATTCATTAGCTATATCAAACAGTTATAAGCTTTTTCTGGTCGGGCTCAGATCTTCCATTCTATTGCGAGTGGCGCAGTAAAGCAATTTACATGCCTTAAATTTATTATAGGTAAAATTTGGTGGGATCAAAGCTTAAATTGATGCCCCAGATAGACTTCCCTGACCTTGTCGTTTTCCAGAATCTGTGCTGAGGTGCCCTCTGCGATGATGTGGCCTTCGCTGACGATATAGGCTTTTTCGCAGATATCCAGAGTGTCCCGCACATTGTGGTCGGTAATCAGAACGCCCAGGCCGCGGTTCTTCAGATGGGTAATGATTTGCTTGATATCATTTACTGAAATGGGATCCACACCGGCAAAAGGCTCATCCAGCAGAATAAAAGCGGGATCGGTGGCCAGCGCGCGGGCTATCTCCACCCGGCGGCGCTCCCCACCGGATAATGCCATACCCAGGGAATCGGCAAGGTGGGTCACATGAAATTCGCTCAACAGTTCTTCGAGCTTTTCCTTACGTTGCTTGCGTGACAGGTTTTTCCGGGTTTCCAGTATGGCCATGATGTTTTCTTTCACTTTCAGTTTGCGAAAGATGGAAGCTTCCTGGGGCAGGTAACCGATACCCTGGCTGGCCCGGCCATGCATGGGGAGGTGGGTGATATCCCTGTCGTCGATGGACACAGTGCCTTTATCCTGGGGAATAATACCCACAATCATGTAAAAACAGGTGGTTTTGCCAGCACCATTGGGGCCCAGCAGACCAACGATCTGGCCGCTGTCGATGGCGACGGAAACATCCTCCACCACACGACGGGTTTTATAGCTTTTGGCAAGGTGGGATGCGGTTAATCTACTCATCGGACTGTTGGGTATCTACCGTGTTGGGGACTTCAGGAATTTCAGGACCATCAGCTGGGGCTGTTTCGGATGGTGGAGTGCTGTTGGGGTTTTCCTCTGCGGGGGTGTCGCCTGTTTGTGGTTGCAGAATCATCTTGACGCGGCCGGGCTGCTGTTCGCCGGTGCCTTCACCGGCGGTGAGCGTTTTGCCTCTGGCCTGCAGTTTCTGCTGGCTGATATCGTATTCAATGACATTGCCTTCAAACAGATTGTCGTTCTGCACCACCCGGGCATTTTCAATCAGGATGATTTTCTCGTTAACCACATAGTACTCTACGGTGTTTGCCTGGGCTTCGATGGGCTTTTCATCAGGGTTGGGGATCTGCTCAAAACGGGCCAGGTTGCCGGTGGCGATGACTTTTTCCACCTTGCCCTGTTTTCCCGCCTCAATGGTGAGCTGATCAGCCTGTATTTTCAGAGTACCCTGGGTCAGTATCACGTTACCCCGGTAGGTGGCTTTGCCGGCTTTGTCATCCAGCACGGCGCTGTCGGCAGACACGTCGATGGGCTTGAATCTGTCGCTGTCCAGGGCCCAGGACCAGGGGCACAGGCTGGTGCCCAGCACGCCGGCCATCAGGATCAGCTGTCTGATGAACTTATTCCGGTTGGGTGTTCGCGGGTACATATTGGCTTCTTACCTGTGAGAGGAGTTGTACTTTTCCTGCCGCAATATCAATGTTAAGGCCGGTGGCCGTGGTCACATGCCGGGCCTGTTCCACGGTGACCGCTTCCTTGGTGGAGGCCACTTCCTGGTTGGGCTTTATGATCAGGGATCTGGTATTGAATTTCAAAGTGTCGGCATTTTTAAGGGGTTTGACCACCTCCACGTTGCCGGAAAGGGTCAGGGTTTCACCGTCATCAATAATGAGACCTGTGGCGGCGCGGGCTTCCCAGTCGGTGGTTTCCTCCGGCGGGGCGTCGATAGCGGAGCTGTCCCGGTAAAACATGATGTGGGGTTTCATCATTTCGGCGGTGGAATGGCGGGAATAGTGGGTTACCTTGTCGGCCCGCAGATGATACTGGCGAATACCGGTCTCTGAGAACGTGGTCTGCGCAAAGCCGGACACGATGGATTCGGGTGCCCACTTCCGGGCGCCTTCCTGATGGCCACGGGGCAGGATGGAGGTACCGTCATACCAATGGATTCCAGCGGCAATCACAGCCAGTAAAAGGGTGCCCAGCAGTATCAGGCGGCGTTGGTCCACAGGTGCTCCGTTCAGTTCATGCAGCTGTTGTGATA
>JAWVYU010000002.1:0-48788 GCA_033722575.1 Ketobacteraceae bacterium
GCTATGACATTCTGGGCTCCGATGGCCGTGTTATCAAGACGATACCCAGAGCACTGACAGAGGAAGAGCTGCAGGCACTGGAAGAAAAAAAGCAGAGCAAAGAGGAAATGCTGGAGGAGAAAGCCCGTCAGGAAGCGGCGGACAAGAAGCTCCTCACCATTTTCAGCAGCCCAAAAGACGCAGAGCGGGCCCGTGATCGCAAGATTGAGGCGCTGGATGTGCTGATCAGTGTCAATCGCGGCAACATCGTTCGCCTGCAATCTGAATATGATCAGGCCCAGCAGGAGGCGGCCAAGCTGGAGCGTTCCGGAAAATCGGTACCGGAGCACCTGATTGAAAAGATGGACAGAATCGAGCGCCAGATACGCAAACTGCAGGAAACCATTGACGAAAAAGAGCGTGAAAAGCAGGAAGTGCGCGAGCAGTATGCCCGGGATATCGAACGCCTCAAGTATCTGATGCGCCAGCAGGGTCGTCTGGTAGAGTGATACCCTCTATGGTCAGTTTCTGAAGAACTGACCTTCCAGCAAATGCCATTGCTGCTGCCAGTTTTCGGTGGGGTGGCGGGTAAAGCCGCTGCGAACAAACTGGCAGATTCGGCCTTCGGCAGCTGCCAGCATCAGGTTAGCGGTTTCCGCCGCCGTCAGTGTGGTGCGTTTGCCTTCTTTTAATTCCGCTTCTCTCAGAATCTGCTTGAGCTGTGTTTCCAGACGGTCGAACAGCTGAATGACCCGCTGGCGCAGCCGGTCCGTTTCGCCACTGATGGCGTCGCCTGTCAGGATGCGTGTTATGCCGGGATTACGTTCGGCAAAGCCCAGTAACAGTGACAGGATCTGTCGGCACTGCGCCAATGCGGTGGGCTCTTCCTTGACGATCAGATTGATGCGGCTGAACAGGGAATCCTCAATAAACTCGATGAGACCCTCAAACATCTTGGCCTTGCTGGGAAAATGCCGGTACAGTGCCGCCTCGGAAACCCCCACCTCTTTTGCCAGTGCGGCAGTGGTTATACGGCCACCGGGAGTTGCCTCCAGCATGGCAGCCAGGGATTGCAGTATCTGTTCTTTGCGAGAAGGCTTTTTCTGTTCGCTGTTCATAGCCGCATCTTTGCTTGCAATGGAATCAGTCCAGTTTTTCCCGGGTAATCAGGGTGCCTACACCCTGATCGGTGAAGATCTCCAGTAACACCGCGTGGGGCACCCGCCCGTCGATAATATGGGCGCTGTTCACGCCGCCGCGCACTGCATCCAGGGCGCAGTTGATCTTGGGCAGCATACCACCGTAGATGGTGCCGTCCTGAATCAGTTCATCCACCTGGGCCACACTGAGCCCGGTAAGTACATTACCCTGCTTGTCCTGCAGCCCCTCTATGTTGGTCAGCAACATGAGCTTTTCGGCTTTGAGTACTTCGGCCACCTTGCCTGCCACCAGGTCGGCATTGATATTGTAGGACGCGCCATCCTCACCCACACCGATCGGGGCGATCACCGGGATGAAATCCCCCTTGACCAGCATGTCCACTATCTGGGTATTCACCGACGCCACTTCACCCACGTGGCCGATATCAATGATTTCCGGTGCGCTCATTCCCGGGGTGGAGCGGGAAACCTTCAGCTTTCTGGCATGTATCAGATTACCGTCCTTGCCGGTGAGGCCCACGGCCTGACCGCCGTTCTGATTGATCAGGTTGACGATGTCCTTGTTTACCAGGCCGCCCAGTACCATCTGGACCACGTCCATGGTTTCGCTGTCAGTGACACGCATGCCATCAATAAACTCGCTTTCCTTGCCGATTTTTTTCAACAGTTCACCGATTTGCGGACCACCGCCGTGAACAATCACAGGGTTGATGCCCACCAGTTTCATCATCACCACGTCCCGGGCGAAACTGTTTTTCAGTTCCTCATCAATCATGGCGTTGCCGCCGTACTTGATCACCAGTGTGCGCCCGGTAAAACGCTGAATATAGGGCAGGGCCTCGGAGAGCACTTTGGCAATGTTCATTGCTTGGTCTTTGCTTAGTGTCATTGGTCTTAACATAACGGTCAGAAATATCTGCAGATCCGGCGCGTCAGCAGAGTGCGCCCGGGGCCTTACGGGTGATGGCAATAGTCAGTGCTGCTATGGCAGCGGGTCGGGGCAATCTTAAAAATTCACATCCAGAGAGCCGTCTACGCTTTTGATCTGATCCCGGAACACGGCTTTGATCCGCTCAAGAGCTGCTTCATCATCGGCCTCAAAGCGGGCTACCAGATTGGGTGATGTGTTGGACGCGCGAACCAGCCCCCAGCCATCGGGATAATCAACACGGATACCATCAAGAGTTACCATATTACCATCGTTGAACTGGGCCTGCTCAGATAAACGCTTCATCAGGGTGAATTTTTTATCCTCCCCGACAGGTATGGCGATCTCTGGTGTACTCAGTTTCTCGGGAAGCTCAGCAAACACCTCCTCCACGCCCACAGGTTCCATGGACAGCACCTCCAGTAACCGGGCAGCACTGTATACGCCGTCATCGAATCCGTACCAGCGATCATTAAAGAATATGTGGCCGCTCAGTTCGCCACCCACCGCGGCGCCGGTTTCCACCATCTTCGCTTTCATCAGCGAGTGACCTGAGGGGTTCATGATGGCGCGTCCCCCCAGATTGCTTACCAGTTCTGCCACGTCGCGACTGCATTTGACGTCGTAGATGATGTCCGAGCCGGGGTTGCGTGACAGCAGGTCCCTGGCATACAGCATCAACAGGCGATCCGGCCAGATGATTTTTCCGGATCCGGTCACCACCGCCAGCCGGTCACCATCGCCGTCAAAAGCGATACCGATTTCCGCTCCCTGGTTCTGGACTGTCTGGATCAGCTGTTGCAGGTTATCGGGGTTACCCGGGTCCGGCGGGTGACCGGGGAAGTCGCCGTCCACCTCGCCATTCAGGGTGGTGACCATGCAGCCCAGATTGTTAAAAATGTCCGTGGCCATCATGCCGGTAACACCGTTACTGCAGTCAATCACCACCTTCATTGGTTTGGCCAGCACCACGTCATTGAGAATGCGGTCCGCATAATCCTGGGCGATGTCATGGGTTTCGTAAGTGCCGTCCCCCTTGTTCAGATTGCCGGTCTCAATGCGCTCCCTCAGGCCCTGAATCTGATCGCGGGACAGCGTCTGGTCGGCAATAACAATTTTGAACCCGTTATATTCAGGAGGGTTATGGCTTCCGGTAATCATGACACCGCTCTGGGTATCCAGGGTTTTGGTCGCGTAGTAAAGCACTGGTGTGGGCAGCATGCCGATGTCGATCACCTTGACGCCCGTGGCAATCAGGCCATTAACCATTGCTTCGGCAAGCTCCGCGCTTGAGTTGCGCCCGTCGCGGGCAACGATCACGGCGGTCTGTCCCTGTGATATGGCTTCGCTGCCAATGGCCAGGCCAATACTGTTGGCGATGCTTTCGTCCAGGTTCTGGCCCACAATACCCCGGATATCATAGGCGCGAAAAATTTCCGCCGGCACTGAACGGGCGCTGTGCAAGGGAGTGGGTTCGCCGTCGGTATTCGCCATTTCCACAACGTCCAGATCCATGGCGTCGGGCTGATCGTCATCATCGAACGCCAGGGGATCATGGCTGTCATCCCCTTCAAACAGGGAGCTGTCATCGTCATTGATGTCGATATCCAGCACGTCGTCCTTGGGAGGCGTTACGCCAACACTGCTGCTATGGCTTCCCATATCCCGGCTCTTCAGTGCCTGGTGGCGTACACTGGCATCGTATTCACGGAACAGTCTTTCCAGGGTCTGGGCCAGGGAGGTAAAGATCTCCAGTGTATAGGTCATGGAGGTTTTTTCGTGGGAGGTAAGGCCACTGAAGTGCTTGGCCAGCAGGCTGGCATTCTGGGTCAGCGCGTTCTTCACCAGAAGAAAGGTAACAAAGGAAAAAGCCAGCACCAGCAGGACCGCACCGCCGCCGATTGTCAGGAACAGGGTGGCTTTCCGGGCCGGAATGTTGGCGGCCGTGCTGGGATAGAAGCGCGCCTGCCAGTGGCCAACTGCGCCTTCGGCAATGGCTGCGGGCTGACTTTTGGCGGACTGGCTGCCGCTGCTGTAAAAAACCAGCTCGTCGTTGTTGCTGAATTTCTGGGTGAGTTCCAGGAAACCCCAGTCATTTTCCACGTTGGCCAGTTGGCCGGTCAGCAGGTTCAGGTCAAAAGTGGCAAACACGGAGCCCAGCACCCTGCCGCCATCCATCACCGGCGCCGCCAGGGTCAGATAGCGGCTGTTGCCGTGTGGGTGCACCTCCGGGTGGGGTGACTCCCTTTTCTCCGCGCGTGAAATCAGGTCCAGCTGGGCGAAACTGACCGGAGGGCTGCTGTCGTTATCCTTGCGTGCCTTGCCGCGCAGATAGATTTCCACATTGGATACGTCCGGCAGCTGCTGTTCCAGCATGCGCTCGGCAAGTTCTATCGCTTCATTGTCACGGGCCGCGAGTGGCGTTCGGATGGAGTCGCTGTCAGCGGTTGCGGCCAGCACTTTCTGCAGGGTCAGTGCCTGCTGGGTAAAGCTGTGGATATAGTCGCCTGCCTTGGCTTGGGCAAAGGCTGCCTGACTTTCGCGCCCGCTCTCCTGAAGCACAAGCGTGTAAAGTACCGCAATGGCTGCGGCGGCCACCAGGGTGGAGCCCAGAATGCCGGGCAGCACTGTTTTGAGCAGCGACCCCTTGCTTTTGGGTTGCCCGTTTGTCGGTGCCCTGCCGGACGTTTGGTCCGGCGCGGACGTATCATTGTTGCCCTGGTCGGGGCTCTTTTTCTTGCCTTTCGCCATGCGTTAATCCCTTGGCGTGCTCTCGGTTAATGCGAATTCGGCGCGTAGGTGCGCATTCTGGATCACAGACTCATTCATTAAGGTTAGCAGGCTATGGAAAAGCTACCTGATTCCTAGTGAATCTTCTGTGCAATTAAATCGATGAGTTGAGACGCAATCCGGCTTTTGCTGGCCAGCGCTATGGGGGTTTCCTGATCAGGCCAGATGGCAGTGACCGCATTCTCGTCGCTGTTGAAACCAATGCCTGCCTGGCTTACATCATTGGCAACAATCATGTCGAGATGCTTGCGCCGGATCTTGGCCCGGGCATATTCCAGCACATCCCGGGTTTCTGCGGCAAAACCTACCACATAAGGCTTGTCCGGGCGGGCGGCCACGGTGGCCACAATGTCGGGATTCTCCACCAGGGTCAGGGTCATGGGATCACCCTTGCCCTGCTTTTTGATCTTCTGGGTTGCCTCGGTATCCGGCCGGTAATCTGCCACGGCAGCCGTGGCAATGAAGATATCGGCCGGCAGGTGATTCAGAGCGGCTTCCAGCATATCCCGCGCGGAGACTACATCCACACGGCTCACCCGGTCGGGGCAGGCCAGATTCACGGGCCCGCTGATGAGGGTAACGCTGGCACCCGCGTCGCTGGCGGCCTGGGCCAGCGCATAGCCCATTTTTCCGGAACTGTGATTGCTGATAAAGCGCACCGGGTCGATGGCTTCACGGGTGGGGCCGGCGGTGATCACGACCTTTTTGCCGGTCAGTGCGCCGGTCTGGAACAGCTCAGCCACTTGCCATGCGATCAGATCCGGCTCCAGCATGCGGCCCGGGCCGATGTCGCCGCAGGCCTGGGAGCCCTCGGCGGGGCCGAACAGGGGCACCTGCCGGGCGCGCAGGCGCTCAATATTTTCACGGTTGGCGGGGGAAGCCCACATGGCCTGGTTCATGGCCGGGGCAACGGCGATAGGGCAGCGGGCGGCAAGGCAAAGGGTGGTGAGCAGGTCGTTCCCGTGGCCATGGACAAAGCGGGCGATAAAATCGGCACTGGCAGGCGCCACCACAATGGCATCCCCCCAGCGGGCCAGCTCGATATGGCCCATGGCCGCCTCGGCCTCGGTATCCAGCAAATCCAGATGGACCGGTTTGCCGGACAGCGCCTGCAGCGTCAGGGGCGTGATAAAGGACTGGGCAGCCTGCGTCATCACCACCCGCACATCCGCGCCGTGGTCCTGCAGGCGGCGCACCAGCTCCGCACTTTTGTAGGCGGCGATACCGCCGGTGATACCGACAATAATCCGCTTGTTTGCCAATCGTTGCATAATTCTGTGATCTCAGGATTCCCGAAACTATAGGGCCTAACTGCCCGTTTTGGAAGTATTCACTTACCCTCTGTCTGTCTATTTGACTGATTTGGATACCATTTTCAGGAAGACAACCATGGCGATAACGGATTGGCCGGAACAGGACAGGCCGCGGGAAAAGCTCTTGCGGCAGGGGCCCGACGTACTCAGCGACAGCGAATTGCTCGCCATTTTTCTGCGAACCGGCGTGGCCGGCGCTTCCGCAGTGGATGTATCCCGCGGCCTGTTGCAGCATTTCGGCTCTCTGAGAGCCCTGCTGGACGCCCGCCTGGAAGATTACGACAGCCTTAAGGGGGTAGGCCCCGCCAAATACGTGCTGCTGCAGGCGGCTCTGGAAGTTGGCCGCCGTTATCTGCAGGAAACTCTTCAGAAAGAACTGACCCTGCAGGGCCCCGGGGATGCCCGCCGCTTTCTGATGGCCAAAATGCGTCACCGGCGTCAGGAAGTCTTCGCCGGCCTGTTTCTGGACAGTCAGCACCGGCTCATCGCCTACGAGGAAATGTTCTTTGGCACCATCGACGGTGCTTCGGTTTATCCCCGGGAAGTGGTGCGGAAAGTCATGGAACTCAACGCTGCGGCGGTTATCTTCGCCCACAACCACCCCTCCGGCGTCGCGGAGCCCAGCCAGTCCGACGTGCAAATCACGAAGCGCCTGGTGGATGCATTGCAACTGGTGGACGCGAGAGTGCTGGATCACATGGTGGTGGGCGACGGTGAGGTGGTGTCGCTGGCGGAGCGCGGGCTGATATGATGTCCACAACACCCCATTTTGCCTCACATTTCTTGTATTCCCCCCGCTCATCTGGTATAAAGCTCGCCCCTCGTCGGGTGTTTCACCCAATGAACAAAGAATTTGCCTAGACCAATTTGGAAAAGCGACGCGCTGCTTGCTGGTCTGGTTACTGATCCTACTGGAGAAAGAAGATGGCTAAGGTTTGTCAGGTTACTGGAAAGCGCCCGGTTACCGGAAACAACGTATCTCACGCAAACAACAAAACCAAGCGCCGCTTCGTGCCCAACTTGCACTATCATCGCTTTTGGGTAGAAGGCGAAAAACGCTTTGTGAGACTTCGTGTTTCATCCAAAGGTATGCGCATTATCGACAAAAAAGGGATCGATACTGTGCTTTCTGAAATCCGCGCACGCGGTGAAAAGGTATAAAGGAGCTGTGTCGTGAGAGACAAGATCAGATTGGTATCAACAGCCGGCACCGGCTACTTCTACACCACCACCAAGAACAAGCGCAACATGCCTGAAAAAATGGAGATCAAGAAATTTGATCCCAAGGTGCGCAAACACGTGGTATTCAAGGAAGCCAAAATCAAGTAACCCCTGCGGTTACCTCCTGGCAAGACTGCTGAAGAGCCCGCTGACTGTGTCAGCGGGCTTTTTGCGTTGGCCAATATACCCTAATCACCCCACCCCAATACCGATTGATGGTATTTTAATCTATCCCCCCAATATTTTTTGTTGGTTGCGATATTTCTGCCAAACTGAATAGTCAGCCCCTTTACAGATAGCGGGGTCTGCAGACTTTACCCAGCAAGCAGCAAGGTTTAACCCTCTGAATGAACGTCTTTCTCGCCAGACAGCCGGTGTTTGACAGGAACCTGAATGTGGTGGCCTATGAGCTGCTGTACCGGTCCGGTCAGCAGGTGAACTCGGCGCAGGGTATGCTGGATCCCAACCAGGCCAGCAAAGAAGTGCTGGTTAACGCATTTTCCGAAATTGGCCTTGAGAAAATCACCAATGGCCTGCCGGCCCTGGTGAACATTACCCAGGAAATTCTGGTAACCGGAGCGTTACCCAAGGGGTTGCAGAAACTTCTGATACCGGAAGTGCTGGAAGACGTGCTGGTCAACAAGGACGTGATTCAGGAAGTCAAGAACCTGATCAACCTGGGTTACGATGTGGCCCTGGATGACTTTGTTTTCAGCGAAGAATGGATTCCCCTGGTGCGTCAGGCCAGGTACATCAAGCTGGATGTGCTGGATTTGGGTACGCTGGGGGTAAAGGAGCAGCTGGCCAAGCTGCGGGTTACGGGCTCGGTAACGGGCAAACTGCTGGCTGAAAAAGTCGAGACTCACGAGGAATTCGAGTTATACCGGACCCTGGGCTTTGATTACTTCCAGGGCTATTTCCTGTGCCGGCCCCATATTATGGAAGGGGAGAGCGTACCGGCATCCGGCCTGGTGATTATGTCGATGCTGGCGGAACTCTCCAAGGAAGATTACGACATCGAAAAAGTGGAGCGCATTATCTGCCAGGATCCGCGCCTTTCCTACAAGCTGCTGCGGGTGGTGAACTCCGCTTCCTTCGGGCTGTCCCGCACCATTAAAACCATTACCGATGCCATTGTGATACTGGGCTCACAGGAGCTGCGGCGCTGGTCGTCCATGCTGGCGTTAACGGCGATAGACAACAAGCCCAACGAGCTGCTGGTAACCGCCATTGTCCGGGGCAAGATGTGTGAGCTGGTGGCCAATCGGCTGGGCCGGAGTTTTCCGGGAGGCTACTTTACGGCAGGCCTGCTGTCGTTGCTGGACGCGCTGCTGGACAAGCCCTTGAAAGTAATCGTTGAGCGCATGCCCCTGTCGGCGGAAATCGAACTGGCATTACTCACCGGCACCGGCGATGTGGGTGAGGTGCTGACGGCGGTGATTGCCTACGAGCGGGGCAATTTCGATGCGTCCATGTTGCCGGGAATGACACCGGAAGATCTGTGGGAAGTGTATATCCAGACGCTGGAATGGGCCAATATTGCAGCTCACAGCATGCTGGGGCGGGGCAACGGCTGAGTGACAGAGTTTACAGGCTGATCCGGCTGAGCAGCAGATTACCCCACTGATCCACGCTGGCCAGCCAGCCATCCGCAATCAGGGTTGTAGAGACCTTTTCCACCACCAGCGCCGGGCCCGGAATGTCCTGGCCGGCCGCCAACAGCTCCCGTTCGTAAACATCGCAGGTCCGCCACTGGTTCTGCAGGTAAATCCGTGTCCGGGCGGTGGGTCTGGCCGTTGGGCGGTCCGTAAGCTCGGGCAGACTGATTTTATCCTGGGGAGCCTGCAGGGTTACCGATACATTCACCAGCTCCACCGGCTGATCCAGGCGATGGCCGTAACGGGCCTCATGCCGCTGATGAAAGTCTTCCCGTGCCTGCCCGATGCTGTCCTGCCAGGGTATGTCCAGATAGTAGGTCTGGCCCAGATAGCGCAGTTGCAGCCGGACCTGCTGACGAATTCGCTGGTCGTCCACCCCCTCGGCTGTCAGTGCCCGGGTACCCCGGTCAACCAGCCCGGCAATGGTGTCGCGGATCAGGGCCTTGTCGATGCTGTCCAGCGGGGCAATAAGTGCATGGGTCAGTTGCCGGGATTTCAGTGCCGTCAGCATGCCCAGGGCCGATAACACGCCACCATGGACGGGCACCATGGCTTTATCCATCTGCAGAATACTGGCGATGTCGCACACGTGGAGCCCGCCGGCGCCACCAAAACAGCACAGGGTGAAATCTGCAAGGCTGTGGCCCCGCTGAATGGAAATCACCCGCAGGGCCCGCGCCATGTGCTCATTGGCAATGTCCAGAATGCCCTGGGCGGCTGCCTCCGGTGACAGCTTCAGGGATTGCGCCAGCTTTTGTATCGCTGCTTTGGACGCCTCCATGTCCAGCGCCATTTCCCCGCCCAGAAAATAATCCGGATGCAGTTTGCCGAGAAAGGCATTGGCGTCGGTGACGGTGGGCTCGGTGCCGCCTTTGCCGTAGCAGGCAGGCCCGGGATCGGCGCCGGCGGATTCAGGGCCCACCTGCAACAGGCCGCCGGCATCCTGCCGGGCAATGGAACCGCCACCGGCACCGATGGTATGCATATCCACCTGGGGCACAGCCACCGGCCAGGGGCCGATGGTGCCTTCATCGGTGAGTTGTATCTGACCATGGATCAGGGCCACATCCGTGGAGGTGCCGCCCATGTCGAAGGTCAGTAGCCGGGTCTTGTTGATACTGCCGCTTTGCAGTGCACCCATATAGGATGCCCCCGCCAGCCCGCCTGCGGGGCCGGACAGCAGCATATTGACCGCATAATCGGCGGCCTGATCGGCAGCAATGGTGCCGCCGGTAGATTGCATCACGGCCAGGTGGCAGGGAGAAACTCCCTTCTGCAGGCTTTGCAGGTAATGACTTACCAATGGCCCAAGGCAGGCATTCAGCCAGGTGGCAATGCCTCGTTCGTATTCACCGGCTACAGGTAACACGGCAGAGGAGCGGCTGACATAACAAATGGGCGCCAGGGCATTGGCCAGCTGCTTTTCGGCGGTGTCATCCAGAAAGGAAAACAGCAGGTTGATGGCCACCGCATCGGGGGCCAGTTCCCGGATCTGCCCGGTCAGGCTGCGGATATCGTCTTCGGTGAGCGGATCTATGAGGTCTCCCCGGGCGCTGAGCCGGCCGCCGGTTTCCAGGCACAGGGGTTCGGGCACGGGCACTGGTGGCTGATCTGGCGTCAGGTTATACAGCTCCCGGCGGGTCTGCCGGCCCAGGGTAAGCATGTCCCGGAAACCGCGGTTGGTGACAAAGGCGGTTTTCACGCCCTTGTTTTCCAGGGCGGCATTGGTGGCGACGGTACTGCCGTGGGTGATGCGGACTTCGCCCCGGGACACCGCATCCTCCAGGCCCATTTCCCGTATACCCTGCAGAATGGCCTGTTCCGGTGCCCTGGGGGTGGACAGCACTTTATGAATACGCAGGCCGTCCCGCGTCAGCAGGACAAAATCGGTAAAGGTGCCGCCAGTATCCACGCCCAGGTGCATCATGATCATTTCACTCACTTGGCTGTTTTCTCCGGCATTCTAAACAGCTTTTCACCGAAACCCAAAAATTGGGTAAAGTAGCCGCCGGAATTTGAGAATGTCAGTACAGAGAGTGATCCATGCCGGAATTGCCAGAGGTGGAAACCACCCGCCGGGGTATCGCACCCCATATTGAAGGTAAACGTATTCGCCATATTGAGGTACGCAATCCGGGCCTGCGCTGGCCGGTGCCGGAGGCGGAACTGGCAGCGCTGGCCCGGAGTCAGCTCAGCCGGGTGGAGCGCCGCGGAAAATACCTGCTGTTGCATACCCGCAAGGGGGTTATGATCGTGCATCTGGGCATGTCCGGCTCCCTGCGGATTGCCAGGGCTGATGAGCCACCCCGGGTACATGATCATGTGGACCTGGTATTTTCCGATGACACGCTGCTGCGTTTTGCCGATCCCCGTCGCTTCGGCTGCTGGCTGTTCACCGCACAGGACCCTTTTCTGCATCCTTTGCTGCGCAGTCTGGGGCCTGAGCCGCTGGGTGAGGCCTTCCACACGGATTACCTGTTTGGCCTGTCCCGGGGCCGCAAGGTGGCGGTAAAGCAGTTCATTATGAACAGCCAGGTGGTGGTGGGGGTGGGTAATATCTACGCCAACGAGGCCCTGTTTCTGGCGGGCATTCATCCGAAGCGGGCCGCGGGGCGGATTTCCCGGGAACGCTACAGCCGCCTGGTGGATGCTATCAGGCAGGTGCTGGCGGGTGCCATAGCCATGGGCGGCACCACCCTGAGGGATTTTGTGGGGGGAGACGGTAATCCCGGCTACTTCAAACAGTCACTGAATGTCTATGGCAGGGGCTCTCAGCCCTGTCGTCAGTGCCTGGAGCCCCTTACAGAGGTGAGAATGGGACAAAGAACTACCGTTTTTTGTAAATTCTGCCAGACTTAAACCAAAGGCCTCTTCGCAACAACCTGTGAGTTGCATCACAGCCTGTTAATGCAGAGAGCGATATGGTTTAAAATTCGCCCTTTTGCAGAGCTGCACTAAGCGGATCTAAGGCTTATACTGGTTAGGAAAGAATAACGAGGAACAGATTTATGCGCAGGTTACAGCAATCCCTTCGAACAAAAGCAGTGGCTCTGATCATGGGCTTGATGATGGCAATGCCCGGCATCAGCTTTGCCGAAAACGTCACCCAGCGTCCTTCCGGACTGGAAATGACGGCCGATGCGGTACTGGTTCGCCCGGTGATGTTCGTGGGCACTCTGTTGGGCACCGGTGTGTTCGTGATTTCCCTGCCTTTTTCCGCGCTTGGCGGAAACGTGGGTGAAGCAGCCGATACACTGGTAAAAACACCCTTCAAAGCCACTTTTATCCGTTGCCTTGGCTGCAGCAAGAGCAACGATATCAACTGAACAGGCTTGTGAAAAAAACCCGGCTAACTTCGGTTATGCCGGGTTTTTTTGTTGCTCAGTTTTGCTGAGTGGTGCTGGCGTTCGCATCGGCACCGCGTACTGACGCTTTGCCGATATTCCGCGGGTCTGAGGCCGCCTGCACCTTGCCGCTTTTCTGATGCCACAGAATGGCTTGCATGTTGCCGTACTGCCGGTCCAGCTCTTTCAGGTTATGCCCCATGGCGGCCAGCTGCAGCTGTTCCTGTTCGGTGAACGCATCCTTTTCAAAAAACAGGGTATCCGGCAGGTACTGGTGATGGAACCGTGGGCGGGATACCCAGTCCTCCGGCGGCTTGCCGTCAATGGCTTCCAGCATACCCAGAAACACCATGCTGATAATCCGGCTGCCCCCGGGTGTGCCCAGAATGGCAATCTGCTTGCCTTCATCGGTGGTGATTTCCAGAAAGCTCGGGGTCATGCTGGACAGGGGGCGCTTGCCCGGCTCAATGGCATTGGCTTCGTTGCCCACCAGTCCATAGGCATTGGGAGCCCCCGGCTTGGCAGAAAAGTCATCCATTTCGTTGTTCAGCAGCACGCCGGTGCCGGGCACTGTGAAGCCGGAGCCGAACGAGGTGTTGATGGACAGGGTGGCCGACACGTAATTACCGTGGCGATCGAGAATGGAAAGGTGGGTGGTATTGTCGCCGGAACTCACGGGCACCGCCGGTGGCAGGTCGCTGCTGGGGGTGGCATGGTTATGGCTCAGGTTATCCACCAGGCTCTGGTTATAGCGGGGATTCAGCAGCGTTTCAAAGGGTACATCATGAAAATCGGGATCACCCAGATGCTCTGCCCGGTCCCGGTAGGCGCGCCGCATCACTTCCACCAGCAGGTGGGTTTTGGTGATGGGCTCTGCCGCTTCCACGCGCAGGTCCTTCAGCATCAGGAACATCTGGGCAATGGCAATGCCCCCGGAAGACGGTGGTGACGCGGATATCATGGTGGCGTTGCGGTAACTGGCGCTTATGGGGGCCCGCTCCACTATGCTGTAGCCGGACAGATCCTCCAGTGTCCAGATGCCACCGGCGGCCTGAACACCCTCCACCAGTTTGCGGGCTACCGGGCCTTCATAAAAACCGCCAAAACCCTTGTCTGCCACTGCTTTGAGGGTGCCCGCCAGATCGGATTGCACGATAGTGTCGCCGGTTTTCAGCTCACCGTTGTTCATGAAAATGTTCAGGCTCTCGGGATAGCGCTCGAATACCGCCTTTTTGTGCCGTGCCCGCTCCAGATAGATGTCATCCACCGGAAAACCTTCGCGGGCATAATGGATGGCTTTTGCCAGGCTGCGGGACAGCGGCAGTTTGCCGTAGCGGTCCGCGAGGTGAACGAAGGCAGCGGCCTGACCGGGAATACCGGCGGCAAGTGGTGTCTGGGTGGCCTTGTCCCGGTCCACATTGCCTTTCTCATCCAGATAAAGATCGCGGTGGGCGGCCAGGGGGGCTTTTTCACGAGCGTCGATCATTACATTTTTGTTGCTGGCGGCATCATGGATCAGCCAGAATCCGCCGCCGCCAATGCCGGCACTGTAGGGTTCCACCACGCCCAGTACAGCTGCCACCGCAATGGCGGCGTCAAAGGCGTTGCCGCCGTTGGCCAGTATCTCCATGCCGGCATCGGTGGCCAGGGGGTGGGCACTGGCCACTGCGTCTTGTGCAACCACGGGTTTTGCCGCCTGTGATGCTGTGGTTGCAGGGTTGCCGGTGTCCGTGAAAGTGTCCCTGTTGCTGGCGGGTTCGGTGGGTGCATCGCAACCGCTCAAAGCAAGCGTCAGCAGTAACACGCATGTGATCCTAAAGCCGGAAAACCTGATGGCCATGTGGCATCCCCTGTTGGTTATGATAGTGTCTGGTGTTTTAGCATCTATTGTTGGCAAAGCCAAACCTGCACACCCCGGGGGAAATCGAAGCCATGAACCTTGTGTCCATTCTGACTAATGCACCCAGTCCTTTGCGTCTGATCAATGGCGTAAGAAAAGCAGCCGTTACCTTAACGCGGCAGGCTGTTAAGGGCGCGGTAAATTACCCGGGTATGGTGGAGCAGGCCGCGGCCATGTATGCCGATAACGTGCTGATAAAATATCAGGATCGGCAACTCACCTACGCGGGGTTCAACGGCCGCTGTAATCAGATCGCGCGTTACCTGAAAGCACAGGGTTTGGGTAGTGGTGATGTGATTGCCCTGTATATGGAAAACCGCCTGGAATATCTGTTGTATATGACAGCGATTACCAAAACCGGTGCGGTGGCTGCGTTAATCAATCACTCACAGCAGGGTAAGGTATTAACACACTCCATTAACCTGGTCTCAGCAAGAGCGGTGATCGCGGGTGAAGAACTGTTGGAGCCGCTGTCTGCGGTAACGGATAGCCTGGATTATCCGGCAGACGTGTTTGCTGTTCCTGACCCCGAGTCTAAAAGTAATGAGTTGATATCGGGTTATGTGAATATCGAGCAGGCATTACGGGACTATTCCGAGGATAACCTGCCGGAGGTTGCGCAGATCGATGCGGATTCCCCCTGCCTGTATATTTACACCTCCGGCACCACCGGTTTACCGAAAGCTGCAATTCAGCGGCATAAAAAACTGGCGGGGCTTGCCACTGGTCTGGGCATGTTGTCGGGTGCCGTCACCAGCCGCGATACGGTGTACTCCACGCTGCCCCTGTATCATGGCACCGCGCTGTTTTTTTCCTGGCTCAGTGTGTTTGCCAATGGTGCCACCCTGGCCATTCGCCGCAAGTTCAGCGCCTCGGAATTCTGGCAGGATGTGATTGACTATGATGCCACGGTGTTTGTGTATGTGGGGGAACTGTGCCGCTACTTGCTGAACCAGCGGGAATCTCCACTGGACAGGCAGCACCGGGTGCATCTGGTAACCGGTAACGGTTTGCGGCCGGACCTGTGGGATGAATTCAAATCCCGGTTCGGCATCCGGGAAATCCGCGAGTTTTACGGTTCCAGCGAAGGCAACCTGGCCTGCTATAACCTGTTCAATCAGGATAAAACCATGGGCATGGTGCTGGGTTCCTATGCGGTGGTAAAAATAGATACGGAAAGCGAGGAACCTGTGAAAGACAGTAACGGCCACCTGATTCGCTGTGATAAGGGCGAACCGGGATTGTTGCTGGGGCGCATTACGCGGGTCACCCCGTTTGACGGTTACACGGACGAGGAAAAAAATGAATCCAAAGTGATTCATGATGCCTTCAGATCCGGTGATGCCTGGTTCAACACTGGTGACCTTGTCAAAGAGCAGGGGTGGCGTCATTTGCAGTTTGTGGACCGCCTGGGCGACACCTATCGCTGGAAAGGTGAGAACGTTTCCACCGGGGAGGTGGAAATGATAGTGAACCAGTATCCCCGGATCAGGGAAAGTATTGCCTATGGCGTTGAGATACCGGATACCAACGGCCGCGCCGGTATGGTGGCCGTGGTACTGGAGGAAAATGAGCAGTCCCTGGATGCCGGCGGATTATATCAGTACCTGAAAGCGGAATTGCCATCCTACGCGGTGCCGGTATTTGTGCGCACGCTGAATTCAGTCAGTGCCACCGGTACCTTCAAATACCAGCGCAACCACCTCAAGAAACAAGGCTATGACAAGTCCAGCTTTGATGACAGCAGTGATGAGGTGTATGTGGCATTACCAGGCAGCGACAGCTACTGCCCGCTGACGGATGAGGTTTTCGAAAAACTGAAGCAGGGAGAGTACCGCTTTTAGAGTCAGTCAGTTCCGGGTCAGCCAGCTTCGGCCATCAGGCGCTCATACTTTTCCATGAGTTCGTCGTCGGACTCCACATTTTCCGGGTCAAGGGGAATGCAGTCCACCGGGCATACCTGCTGACACTGGGGTTCATCGTAGTGGCCCACACACTCGGTGCATTTGGCGGGATCAATCACATAGATTTCTTCGCCCTGATAAATCGCGCCGTTGGGGCATTCAGGTTCGCACACATCACAGTTGATGCATTCGTCGGTGATCATTAACGCCATGGTGACTACTCGCGCTGTTTACAGATATCGGGAAATCGGTGTCGGCCGCGGATTATACAGGGTAGTGCCGGCCAGCAATACCCCGCTTATGTTAATGCCTGGTAACCGCGCTATCTACGGACAAACTGTGCGTGAATTCGCCTAATCCCGGCCGAATTTGCCATTCATGGCAGCGTTGACGATGGTGGGCACGAAAGGGGTGACATTGCCCCCCAGAGAGGAAATTTCCTTTACTAATGAGGAAGATATGAAGGAAAGATTCTCAGCGGGAGTAAGAAATACGGTTTCCAGATCGCTGTCCAGGTGCCGGTTCATATTGGCCAGCTGAAATTCGTACTCGAAATCCGACACCGCCCGCAGGCCCCGCAGCAGCACACTGGCTTTCTTTTCCCGGCAGAAAGATGCCAGCAGCGTATCGAAACCGCACACTTCCACGTTGTCCAGGTGGTCCACCACGCGGGAGGCCAGGTCCACCCGCTCTTCCAGGGTAAACAGAGGCTTTTTCTTTTCGCTTTTGGCGACTGCCACCACCACGGAGTCGAACATCCGGGCCGCCCGCTCGATCAGGTCCAGGTGGCCGTTGGTGATAGGATCAAATGTGCCGGCGTAAAGTACCCGTGTTCCCATGGTGCTGTCCTCGTTGTGCTGCCCTTGAAGTGGGGCGATATTAGCGGATGTGACCGGACCAGACAAATTCACCCTATATTTTTTTGCGGATAACGTTCTGAATCATCAGGTAGGTCAGGCCCCAGATCAGGCGCCCCTCGTAGCGGTAACAGGACAGTCGCAGCTTCAAAGGGCCAATCTCCCAGATCATGGTTTCCCTGTTGGCCGGGTTTTGGAAGTAGGCCAGCGGTATCCATAATACCTCTTCTACCTCGTGATTGGTGGTGAACTCCACAGGCCGGGTCAGCAGAAACAGGAAAGGGGACACCACCATGGGCAGAAACCGGTGATGGCGGCGGGTGATCAGGTCCGACAGTCGCATGCTGAAACGTGCGCAACGGTAAAGATCAATGCCGATTTCCTCCCGCACCTCCCGGATAGCGGCATCGGACGCGGAACTGTCCTCAGCCTGAATCAGGCCCCCGGGAAACGCCATGTGTCCCGACCAGGGATCGCCATCCCGTTTGCTCCTTTTGATCAGCAGCAGTTCGCACTCCTCATCTCGGTAGCGATAGATAATGGCCACCGCGGAGCGGGCCAGACGGTGGCGGAACGGAACGCGGCTGGGCAGCAGGAAATTGAGCATGGGTTCGGGATCCGGTGATTGGGTTATCCTCTTACTGCTAAATTACACAATAAAACCTAACTTCACTATAACCGTTGGCTACTGTTTGATCTAATTTATGGCATGTGAATAACCTTTTTCAGGTTTTAATGCCATGGGTGTGATTTATAACAAGAACACCAGGACCCTGGTCAATCCAATGGACTGGTCTGGCGTCGACCGCGTGATGCTGTCGGCACTGGCTATCGCTCCCTGGGATCTGCTGCAGGCAGCACTGGGATTTTTTCTGGTGGCTCACCCGGATGTGATTCCTTTTCTGGACACCGGGGTCCTGGAAGCCCTGTCTTATTATCTGCTGGGCTGTGGTGCTTTGTGGCTGATTGTGCTGGGTATTGCTATCTACCTGCGGCGTTACCAGGAACATAATGAACTGCTGGAGTGGCTTGTTCTGCTGCTGCCCATTCCTCTGATTCTGCCCATCGCGAGTGCTTACGGTATTCTCACATCGTCGGTATTGTCGGCGATCGTGGCCATTTCCATGCTGGGCTTTTTTCTGTTTGAAACCCGCAAGATGCTGGTAACTGTGTTTCTGAGTTTCATTCTGATTGTGGTGGCGATTGCCCTGGCCATGACCGGGCTGATTCCGGTCAAACCGCTTTACCGCGAGGTTGCCATGGGGCCGGGCGCTTACTGGTGGATGGGTGGGCAGTTGCTTATCACCATTTACCCTCTTTTCTGCGGCATTCTGATGACCATGTTTTTCCTGAAAGGTCTGCGTGCACGGGAAGACAAGATACGGGAGCTGTCCCGAAGGGACGGGCTCACCAACGTCTGGAACCGGCGTTATCTGATGGAGATTTTTGAGCGGGAGGTGCAGGTGGCCAAGCGTAATCGCGCACCGATCTCCTTTATCATGATTGATCTGGACCACTTCAAGAAAATCAACGACGAATACGGTCACAAGATGGGAGACAGGGCACTGGAGTGTGCGGCTGCAGTACTGAAAAATGCATTGCGAACAACGGATTCCCTGGGGCGTTACGGTGGTGAGGAGTTTGCGGTGGTATTGCCGGATTGCAGTATCACTGCTGCCCGGGAAGTGGCTGAACGTTGCCGCGAAGCGGTGGAAGCAACCACGGTGGAATACAATGGCTGCGCCATACAATTGACCGCCAGTGTGGGGGCTACTACGGTGATTGATCCCGCCGACGTTGGCATTGATACTATCATTGAGCGTGCCGATCAGGCGCTGTATAAGTCCAAGGGTGCCGGTCGTAACCGGGTGTCTTTTTTTTCCGATAAGCCTTTCATGAACCTGGTGCGTGCCTGATCCGGTAACGCACCAGACTGCTCAGATTATCAGTAGAAAGGCTCCACATCCGGTGGCACGTGCTTGAACCGGCGATGCTGCCAGAAATACTGTTCCGGATTTTCCCGCGCAAACTTTTCCACCCATTCATTGGTGGTAATGGCATCTGCCTTTTCATTGCCGCTGGGAAAGTTTTCCAGTGGCGGGTAAAACTTCAGAAAATAGCCGCTGTTATTTTTTCTGCGACCGTACTGCACCGGCATGACAATGGCGTTGGTGGCGCTGGCGTACTGGGCGGTTTTAACAATGGTGGCAGTTTCAATTCCGAAGAAAGGTGCAAAGGTACTGTGGCGGGCGCCGTAGGACTGATCCGTGAGGTAGATGGCCGTATCACCCGCCTCAAGGCATTTCAGAAAATGTTTGATCGCTTTATGCGGCACCATTTCGGTCATGTGATGGGCACGGCGCCGGCTGCTGACCCATTCAAAAACGGGATTGTTGTTTTTCCGGTACAGGAGCCGGCAGGGAATTCTGTTGCCGATCATGCGGGCGGCGATTTCCATGGGGGTAAAATGCCCGGTGATTAACAAAATGCCGCGATTCTGTTGCCGGGCGTGTTCAATATGTTCCAGGCCTTCGTAATGGCACAGTTTCTTAAAGCGCCATTGCGGCAGCCACCAGCCCATACCCACTTCCATCAAACCGATCGCGGCGGATTCAAAGCTTTCTCTGATCAGGCGCTGTTGTTCTTGCTGGCTGAGTTCAGGAAGGCATCGCTGAATGTTGATACTGGTGACTTTGACTCGGGTACCGCCGAGCTTCAGCAGCAGGTGGCCCAGCTTTCTGCCCAGCGCATATTGCCAGGTAACCGGCAGCTGGGCGATGCAGTACCAGATGCCCATGGCCAACCATGTCAGCCAGTGCCTGGGGTGCAGGAGGCTGGCGCTGAAAGGCGGCGGAAAGGGTTCGGCGGTGTGAGGATAGTCAGCTTGTGGCAACGTTCAGTTTTTCTCCCAGGTTTGTGGCAAGTTTAGCCACCAGGCCGTAAATGGAAAGCTGGGGATTGGCGCCGATGCTGGTGGGGAACAGGGAACCGTCCATAACCGACAGGTTTTCCAGAAAATGGAATTCGCCGTTGCTATTGGTTACGGAGGTTTTCGGGTCTTCGCCCATGCCGCAGCCGCCCATAACATGGGCGCAGCCCACGCGCACGGAATTGGTTTCCATGGTGAGGCTGTCGATCTGTTTCAGGGCGTCTTCCAGGGTGTCGCTGAACCGGCTGCGACTGTGCACCGGGCGTACGCGTTTTGCACCCGCGGCGAACTGGATTTGGGCCATTACCCGCAGGGCACGAACAATGCCGTCCATCACGTAATCGTTCAGGGGGTAATCCACTGCCGGGGAACCGTCGTGCCGCAATTCAATGGTGCCCCCCTGGCTGTCTTCATGGAAGCCGTCACGCAGTAGCGCGATCATTGAGTTGAGGTAGGGAAGCTGTTCCATCTGCCAGCGATGCAGGTCGCCGTGGCCCATGATAACAGCGGCCATAAACCCCGGTTGCAGAGGGGCTACTTCCAGCTTGAAGCCGATGGGGCCGGAGACTCCGTCTTTCCACTGAAAATGATCGGAGTAGATGGACTGCGGGGCGCCGTAAAAACCGTTGATGGGCTCGGCAAATTCGGCAACGGAAAAGGGTACCGGGTGCAGGAAGGTGCGCTTGCCAATGCGTTTGTGGGGGTCGGGCACCCCGGAGCGCAGCAATAATCCGGGGCCACCAATGGCGCCACAGGCCACGATGGTGTGTTTTGCGTTCACGGTAACCCGGATACCGGTGGGATTAACGTCGTTGGCGCTCAGGGCAATGCACTCCACGCCGGTCACCTTGTCGCCGTTCATCAGCAGCTTCTGGGCGCGGGTGCGAAACAGCAGTTCGCCATCGTTGTTCAGAGCGGTGGGAATGGTGGTTACCAGCATGCTCTGCTTGGCGTTGGTGGGGCAGCCGTGGCCGCAATAGCCCAGGTTCCAGCAGCCTTTGACATTGCGGGGAATGATCTGCCAGTCAATGCCCAGGGCCTGACTGCCTTTTTCCAGCACGTGATTGTTGGCGTTGGGTGGCATGTCCCAGTAAGTGATATTGAGGCGTTGCTCCATTTTCTCGAACCAGGGGGCCATCTCTTCCGGGCTCACGCCCTTTACATTGAACTCCCGGGCCCAGAAGTTCAGGGTATCCTCCGGGGTGCGGAATGAGGATGTCCAGTTAATGGTGGTGGAGCCCCCCACGCAACGGCCCTGGGCAATGGTAAAGCCGCCGTCCAGGGAGGCACGGGTAAGGCCGTCCTGATACAGCTCGGTAAAAGCCTGATGGTCCTGCATGCTGAAATCATCAGATGATTTCAGCGGGCCTTCTTCGATCATGGTGACTTTCAGGCCCTGCCGGGACAGAATTTCAGCCGCTGTACCACCACCGGCACCGGTGCCGATAATCACCACATCGGTTTCAATGGTCAGATCGCGCTCAAGTGTGCTGCCATCGGTTGTGTTCCAGCCAGAGGCGATGCCCTGGCGGATAATATCGGGTATGCCTTTGATTTCAGGTACCATGACGCTGCTTTCCTGTGCTTGATGATCCGGGGGAACGGTTAACCGGTAATATGGTCGGGTGGGCCGGGATAATGGGTGGCGGGCCAGTTTTCCGGCTGCGAATACCAGATCACCGCCACCAGCTGGGTAAGCTGAGAGTAACCACCCCGCAGGAGATTGAAAGAGCTGTCACGCCAGGCAATCAGGAACGCATCGATCTGTTCCGGGGAGGCATCTTCCCAGCGGGTCCACATGCCGGTCAGCAGGACTCTGGTGGGCGCAAAATACAGCTTGTCAAACAGGTCGGCCATGGCCACCTGGGTGAAGTTGGAGGAGTGCACCAGAAAGTCGTCCACCTGGGGCATAAACCGGTCAAGCTTTGTGTTGTTCTGGGTGTCTGTGCCCTGGAATTCAGCGGGAATCACCGCCGGTGTCAGCGCCCTCAGAATGGTAATGTCTTTCTGTCTCAGATACTGAAAGCGATCATCCGTGACGGCGCGTTTTGGTGTGGTGGCGCAGCCGCTCAGGCCGGTTGCGCCGGTGATGGTGCCCGCACTGGCTGCGCTGAACCTGATAAAGTCCCGCCGCTTTAAAGGCAGAGTGTTCCTTGCTGCCTCCGGGGCAGATTCCTGTGCCGATTCAGGCATTATGTTTCCCTCATGAAATAGCGCTATCCTGAAATGAACCGCCGTCACCGCAATAATGCTTTAAATATAATTTTATGTATAGGGCGATCCCAGGGGGGATAGATCGCTTTGGCGCCATTCACTTTGCCTTTCGACACAATTCCCTTGGCCTTGCTGAACGTCAGAAAGCCTTCCTTGCCATGATAATGACCCATACCGGAGGGGCCCACACCGCCAAACGGGATATCGGCGGTAATCACATGGGTCATGGTGTCGTTGATGCAGCCACCGCCAGAATGAGTGTGATTCATCACGTATTCCTGACGGTTTTCATCGAAGTCAAAATAGTACAGTGCCAGAGGCCGGGGCCGGTCGTTCACATAATTGATGGCGCTGTCCAGGGAATCATAGGGCTTCACAATCATCAGCGGGCCGAAGATCTCGTCCTGCTCAATCAGCATATCGTCGGTGGTGTCCAGCACCAGGGTAATGGGCATTTTCTGGGAATCGGAAAAATCCTCGTTGGCCGGATTGATAGGAATGATACGGGCGCCTTTTTCCTCGGCATCTTTCAGGTACTTCTGCAGGCGTTCCCGCTGCCGCTGATTCACCACCGAGGTAAAATCCTGGTTATGTTTCTTGGACGGATACCATTTTGATACCACGCGGCTGAAACTGTCGATAAATTCATCCAGCTTGTGGCGCGGTGTTAATACATAGTCCGGCGCCACACAGGTTTGACCGGCATTAATGCATTTGCCAAAGGAAATACGTTCCGCCGCTTCGGCCATGGGAAAGCTGTCGTGAATAATTACCGGGGATTTACCCCCCAGTTCCAGGGTTACCGGCGTCAGGTTTTCAGCTGCGGCGCGCATCACGTGTTTGCCCACCGAGGTGGAACCGGTAAACAGCAAATGGTCAAAGGGCAGCTTGGAAAAAGCGATGCCCACATCCGCCTCGCCGGTGATAACAGCGACGTGGTCCTCCGCATAGACTTCGCCAATCATTTTGCGGAAGGCCTCGGCGGTATTGGGGGTGTATTCAGACATCTTGATCATGACCCGGTTGCCGGCCGCCAGGGCGGGCAGCATGGGGCTCAACGCCAGAAATACGGGGTAATTCCAGGGAACAATAATGCCCACCACACCCAGCGGCTGATACATGACTTTGGCCCTGGCGGGGCGCACGCTGATGGGAACATGGCGTTTTTCCGGCTTCATCCACTCGCGCAGGTTTTTGGTGCAGTACTTGATTTCCTCCAGGCCCGACATGATCTCGGCAATTTTGGTTTCCGAGGGCGCGCGGTTACTAAAATCCCGGTTTACCGCTTCCACAATGGCGTTGGTATGGCGCAGCAACGCCGGCTTGAGACGATTGATATTGTCGATGCGCTCATCGGCGGTGGGCATGGGGTTGGCGCGGAAGGCTTTCTGCTGGGCCTCGAAAATGCGTTTCATGTCCTTGATTTCCGGGGTGTGTTCCGCCATCTGGGCTACGTTGGCAACCATAATTATTTCCTCTGTAGGTGTTCACACTAACTTAGCGCCCTTTGAGTGCTTTTTCTTGTCTCTGATCGCCATTCCCGGAGGGAGCTGCGGATGAAAAGGGAGCTGTAGATAATAAGTATACCTTTGGATTCTATTTTTAGAGCTTTTACTCTAAACTGTCAACAGTTCCGGCGTTTTTCGCCCTAAACGGATAAGCAGACCAAGGAAGCCAACCTTCATGAAAACCAGAGACCGCATCTTGAATGCCAGCCTGAGGCTGTTCAATCAGCGTGGCGAGCGCAACGTATCTACCAATCATATCGCGTCGGAGCTGGGGATCAGTCCGGGCAATCTGTATTACCATTTTGCCAACAAGCAGCAGATTGTTTACGAGCTGTTTCTGCGTTACAGCCAGGATGTGTACGAATTTCTGTCGGTGCCCGATGACCGCCCCCTGAATTTTGCCGACAAGATCCGTTACTTCGAGGCCACGTTCCGGAGTATCTGGGATTATCGCTTTCTGCATCGGGATCTGGGGCATTTGCTGGCGGAGAATGAAGAGCTGCGTATGGGGTATTACGGATTCACCAAGCGCACATTGCTGAATGGCAGGACGGTGCTGTCGGGGCTGCGGGATGCCGGCCTGATGGCAATGAGTGATGAACAGATGGATGCCCTGATGATTAATATCTGGGTTCTGATTACCTCCTGGACATCGTTTCTGCAGGCCATAGCCGGCGCGACCGAAAATGAAGAGGTATTCAGCGAAGCAAAAATACGGCGCGGTATTTATCAGCTTATTGCGTTGACTGAGCCCTTCGCGACGCCGGGGCTGGAGCAGGATGTGGCTGCTCTCAAGGAAGAGTATCTGAGGGGGCAGTCCAGCGATCCGCTGGCGCTATTCACCGGCGGTTAAGTGGCGCCCGGTGGGTGCCCGGCTTTGTTCCGGGTCAGGTGTGCCTGTATAAACAGGGGGATCCGGTGTTCCAGCCAGTAGCGGGGCCTGAAAACCGAGCCGCCGATAAACCCGACGTGACCGCCGTGCTGATAGAGTTCCAGGCTGACGTGATCTGATATTTCTTCCGGGGAAGGTGCGGTGTCTTCCGTCATAAAGGGGTCATCCTTGCTGTGGATCAGCAGGGTGGGAACCCGGATATTTTTCAGAAACTGTTTGCTGCTGCTTTTTTCGTAGTAATCCCGGGCACTGGTAAAGCCGTGCAGAGGTGCGATGACGTATTCATCAAACTCCGAAAAGGTAATGTGTTTTTTAAAATCCCCCAGGGAGTCATACACAGAGTGGTAGTCGGGGTTGTGGCGCTGAAAAAGCTGCTTCTTGCGGGTCATCAGCCACTTGAGCTCATTCATCATGCGATCACGGTAGATCCTGGAAAAGCCCTTGTCCAGTGCCACCGAAGTGGTGCCCAGATTATAGGGGACCGACACCGCCACGGCGCCATCAAGCTCCGGTGATTCGTTGCTTTCCCCCAGCCATTTCAGCAGCACGTTGCCTCCCAGCGAATAGCCAACGCCGAACAGGGGAGTGTTCGGATGGCGCGCACGGATCAGCTGGTAGACTTCTTCAAGATCTTCTGTTTCTCCGGAATGGTATAACCGTGGCCGCAGATTGGGTTCTCCCGAGCAGCCGCGAAAATGCATGACAAAGCTGCGAATACCCTGTTTTTTCAGGGCGGCCTGCAGGCCTATGGCGTAGGGGGATTCCGAAGAGCCGGTCAGGCCATGAAATATCATCACAATGGGGCCGCGGGTGGGGCCTGCCCAGTCAAGATCCACAAAGTCGCCGTCTGACAGGGTAATGCGCTCCCGCCAGCGTTCGATTCTCGGCCGCTGACGAACCAATGGCGCCCACATCGTCTGGGCGTGACGACTTTTCAGAAATCTGGCGGGTTTAAAGTGCATCGGTTTTTGACTGGGTGATTTTGACGTCATGGTGGTCTACTTCCTGTTGCCTGGTTGACCTTATACGCTAAAAATCCGGCGCATAGTGAATTTTCCACAAATCTGATCACAAAAACCACCCAAACGGGTTGTGTCGATGGGGGCATGATTCCGGTATAGTCTCACCCGGTGCTCTGTCCAGGCCCGTCCGGGTCCGGGTAGCGGCACGGAAACAAAACCACATCAGAAATGGACACCCAGGGATACCAACGAAGGGATACCAATGGACGCACCATCAAGCATGAAACAGGGCGTTGCCCTGCTGTTTACTCTTATTCTCTGTGCCGGTCTGAGCGGCTGCTTTGGCGGCGGGGGCTCCAGCAAGGCTGACAGTGGCAGTGGCGATCGCAGCACCGACACCGCCGGCAACGATGAATCCTCCCTCCAGAGAACCGATGCCTTTTCCGTGGAAGCCGGCGAGAAATACCTGCATACAGACCCCATGGGTGTGATCAACCTGGTGGGTACCATCGATCATCCCGACACGGTCACTATTGCGGAATCCTACTGGCGCACCTTCTCGGTGAAGAACGGTTTTCAGCGCATCACGTCAACGGTATCTGCGTCCGATGCCGACAATGAATATGTCTATACCGCAGGCCGGTATCTGAATGAGACAGTGCACTTATATCAGTTTGTTGCCATCGATACCCTGGGCCGTGCAGCGGTGGATGATGTGTATATCCGCATCAATGCCTATGATCTTTCCCTGGATGCCGAGATGGTGGCGACCACGGTTTCCGAAGGTGACAGCTTTGCGCTGACGGTTGTGCTGGATGCGGCGCTGGCAGAAGATCTGACTCTTAACTTCGGCCTGCAGAGTGGTTCTGCCGTGGTGGGTGAGGATGTGGCTGACTGCAGTCCCTGCTCTCTGGTGATTCCGGCTGGCGACACTGATGGCGTACTGACGCTGGAAACCCTGACGGACGATGTTGAGGAAGGTCAGGAAAGCTTCCGGCTGAGCCTGCTGAATCATACTGATGCCCTGGGTGGTGATCTGGATCTTGAGCTGCTGATCAACGATGCCGGTGATACGGGCCTTGAGATAGTGAATTTTGCTCGTGAATCCGTCACCGCCACTGAAAAGGATGGCCGCGTCATTATTCCGGTGACCCTGGACTACCCCTACGACGAACCCGAACTGCCCGTTGCCCGTGCGGTGTTTGCTGCCAAACCTTATGTCGCCGCCAGTTACGGCGGCAGTGCCACCAGTGGTGTGGATTACAGCGCTTCCGGTGCCCACGCGGTTTACTACGATGACAATGGCAATCCTTACCTGGTGGTGGATATTATTGACGATACGGAATCCGAAGATATTGAAACCCTCGTGATTACGATTTCCTCCAATGAATTTTATGACGTGGGGGAGGGCGATACCGTTACCGTCACCATTCAGAGTGACGATGTTCGCCTGATGGCTTCTGCAACCGACAGCTACTGCACCGTGGATGATCATGTGAGTATTCGCTGCTGGGGTGATTTCCGCGACAGAAAAACCGCAACGCCACCACTGGGTACTATTAAAAAACTGGTGGGTGCGTCTGATTATTTCTGCGCAATCCATGAAGACGATGGCAATAACCGCCTGAACTGCTGGGGTAATGTGCCTGGTGGTGCGGTGGATGTGACTGCCCCCGACGACGTTATCGCGCTGGATGATTTCTGGTGTGAGCTTCGCGGAACCACGGCTAACTGTTTTGGTAACGACAGCGGTGCTGTTGAAGGGGTGGCCGGTATCGTGGGCGGCCATCGCGGACTTTGTTTTCTGGGTGATGGCCCCTCCTGTAATCCCCGGGAGCTGCCACCGGAAGTGCGGGCTCTGCTGACGCCCGGTGCCCAGTTTTTTTACGACCAGGCTTATCTGGGCAATAGCAGTAACTATTCGGTCGCCTGTGCCCGTGCTTTTGACAAGGCAGCAGGCGTGTATACTGCAGCCTGCGATTCGGTGCCACTGCCGGAAAACCTGAGCAACCCCATTGCGTTGGCAGCCGTTAATCTGGATTACCAGCTGTTCGTTTGTGTGATCGATGAAACGGACAGTGGCAACGAGCTGGTGTGTGTCAACCGCAACGGTGATCCTGTGTCGCCCTTTGCGGGAAGAAATATCGAGGAGCCCATGATGCTGTCATCGGACTTTGATACCCATTTGTGTGTGAGCCATCTGAATGGCGTGGATTGCCTTGAGTGGCAGGGCGTGCCGGAGCAGGTGCCTCTGATCAATCTTCAGAACCAGCAGTTCAGTGATATCAGTGGCGGATTCAACCTGGGCTCGCGACAGTCCTCGGCCGGTCTGTGCGGTATTGGCGGTGGCGATATGTATTGTGTGCAACCGGGGTTCTATGTCATCAGGCAGCCCGAATCCCTGGGGGATGACGCCATGGCGCGACTTGATTTTGAAACCAATATGCCCGCAGTGGTTTCAGCGCGGGGTGAGCTTTCGGTGTACATGGATTTTGGTCAGGGCGTTTTCCGGCAACCCATAGAGCTGGCGGAGCCACTGACCGAAAACGCTCCTTTTGCCAAGGGCGATGGCTTTGTGTGTTATGAATCTGCCGGGAACGTGAACTGTTTTAATTATTCCGAAAGTGGCGTGAATGCTGAGCCGGGCAGTGTGGTTGCCGGCGCCACCCAGCTGGCCGCCGGAGACAGTGAAGCCTGTGCCCTGGTGAATAGTCGCGTGTTGTGCTGGGGCACTGGTTCGCCCATTGAACCGCTGGCGCTGGCACAGGTTGAGGATGATTTTGTTGCCATGGATTTTGCGGGGCAGTCCGGTTGTGCAGCCACCGCCGCTAACAGCCTGCATTGCTGGGGCACAGTAGCCCAGTTCATTGGCTCGACAGGGCTTGGTTTCAGTGTGGGTAATGTGCAGGCAGTGGCCACCGCCAATACCCGTGCCTGTGTGCTGGGTGATCAGGGTATTCGTTGCTGGACGGCGCGTTCTGCCACTGGTGTTGAGATCAATGCCAATGATGTTTCCGATATCACGGTGACCAATGATTTTGCCTGCGTTCTGGATGATAAACGGGTGCGCTGCTGGGGTGACTATCAGAACCAGCCGCAACTGGATATTGCCGAATAAGCGCTGATAAAAAAGGGCCTGAGGGCCCTTTTTTAATGCCGGAAGATTTTAGTCCAAAAAGGTTTTGCGCCAATGGCAAAGGTACCACTGTCAATCCGTTGCAGTGTTAAGGGGTTTCCTGAGGGTAAAGGCGCCCCGTAAATCTCCAAGGCGATAACCGGTGGCCTGATCCCCCGGGTAAAGATCATCTATGGCGGCTTTTACCGGGCCGCTTACCTGCGGGCCATGACAATTGAGACACAGGTTTTTCACCTCAATGGCTTTCATGTAGCGGAATACCGGCTGTCCGTTCTCCTGAACGACGTCGTAGGTTTCCAGTTGCTCCACCGGAATGCCAGCCCGGGCTTTGCGGGAAAATTCCTGCAGCACTTCGGCTTCCCAGCGGTTGGGGCGGTGAGCAGGGTTACGAACCTTGTCGCTGGTGCGGGCTACCTGCCAGCCGGTAAGCGCGGCTGTTTGATCGCTGATTCCCGGTGCATGAACCTTGCAGGTTTTAACGGCGGAGGCCGGGCCCGAGGTCATGATGGTGGCCTTCAGGGTTTTCTGCAGCGATTCGGCATATTGCCTGACAACCTCCCTGGCCTGTGCGGCCAGAGCGTCCTTGTCCGTGCCTGTTGGTGTTCCGCCAGAGGCCGCTGTGGTGATGGCCGGATTCAGCAGCAATGGTAACAGGAGTACGAAAGGTCTGAGGTATTTCATAAAATCCCCCGCAGAATGTATGGTTTAGGCAAAGCATAGCCCTTAACCGGGGGATTGTGTACGACAAAGCGGGAACAACGGGCAGACTTTTTCCTCCGGGCTGGTTACTATCGGGTTGTTTGTTCAAACAAGGAGAGAGTAATGAAAAGACGTTCCGTATTGCAGGCAAGTGTTGTAGGTGTGGCCGCCGGTTCCTTACTGGCAAATACCGCTGTAGCGGGCAGCAACAAGGGTGGAAAATTTGCTGGCGCTGTTTACTACACCAAGGAAAATCCGGGCCGCTGGGAGAAAAAGGCCGCAGGGCATCTGCCGGTGGTTCAGACTGAGGTGAAAGACGGAAAAAAAATGGTCACCGTCACCACCCCCCACGAAATGACATCAGAGCACTACATTGTGAAGCATACCTTGCTGGATGAGAAAATGAATGTGCTGGGGGAGCGGGTGTTTTATCCGGGTAAGGATGCCGCTGCCATTTCCAGCTATGACGTTCAGGATTACAAAGGCAAGGTCTATGCAGTGAGTATGTGCAACAAGCACGACACCTGGCTCGCTGAATCCAGAGTGTCCTGAAATACAGCAACCTGAATAAAACCCGTAAACAAATCAGTCTGAAATAAGCAGTCTGAAATAAATAAAGCCGCTTGAAAGCGGCTTGATTCGCGGGCGGTGCGCATCATGCACACCGCTTTTTGCGGTTCAGGAAGAGGTGTTGCTCAGAGCACCTGATCAGAGCGCTGGGCCAGCCAGTCCGCGGTCATGGCCCAGGTATGCTCTCTGGCACGGCCACCGGCAAAGGCGCCGGCGTGGCCACCTGGAACTACCCGGAAGGTCTTGTCCTCCGAGGCCACGATATCCATGACTTTTTCGGCTGCTTTTTCGCTGACAATTTTGTCGTTGTCGCCGGCAAAGGCCAGCAGGTTGGCTCTGATTTTGCCCAGGTTACTGACGCGGTCGCCGATTTTTGCTTTGCCAGTGGCAAGACGATTCCGGAAACCGAAATCAAAAATCAGTTGCTGCACCGTCGCCCCGGGGTAATCCGGCATATTGTTGAACCATTCGCGGGTGGTCAGGTGCGCCTTGATGTAATCCCGGTCGGACAGATTCTTCACCAGATCAAAATAACTCACTACGCCGGCCAGCGGGTTGGTCATTTTGAACAGCACCGACAGAATATCGCCGGGTACATGAAAATAACGGTGGTCAATATCGAGGTTTTTCAGGGGCAGTTTGCGCGCTACCTTGCCGGATACGCCTGACAGTTTATCCAGCAGAACGCCATAAACATGACTGGCGTGAAAATCAATGGGGCTGGCAATAGTGACTATGTTGCGGATTTTATCGTCATTGCCTTCTTCCGCCTGCACGCCGGCGTACAGGAGTGTCAGCAGGCCTCCCATACAGTAGCCCACCAGCGAAACATCCTTGCTGCCACTGTGCAGCAGCACGTGATCCACCGCGGCTGACAGCCAGCGGTTAACATAGGTGTCCAGGTCCAGGTCGGCATGTTCCTTTTCGGGCGCGCCCCAGTCCACCAGATACACATCAAAACCCCGGGCATTCAGGAATCTCACCCAGCTGCGCTCAGCCATCAGGTCGTAGATCCAGCCGAATACACCCAGCGGTGGCACCAGCAGCACCGGTGGTGCCAGGCGGGCCTGGGTGGGGGTTACCATTTCATGGTCCAGCTCAAAGGTTTCCGTGTCCTGATGGGGGTAGTAGCGCAACTGCATAATGCCGTCGCGATAGATCTCCTGGTACTCGCTTTTATCAGAAACGATAAAGCGTTCCTTGTGAGTACGACGCTCCACAGCGTGACGGAAAAACCGGTAGGTGTTATCCACAAAGCGGTTTTTGCGGATCCCGGGAAGATTACGCGAGGCCCGGGTAATGGCGCTGTTCATTTCAGTTCCCACTGTTCTGCTTCCCAAAAAGAATAAAAAACACTTTGCATATAATTTGATCAAACGACCGTTTGAAAATGCACGTTTAACAGTCTATTGGAATCGGGGAAAAAATCAATGACCACCAGTCATTGCGATAGGGATATTCCGGGTGCCAGCAGGTGCCAGACGTTTTTATTTTTTTAAAACAATAACTTGAAATGCGTAACGTTGTTAGACAAATTGTTAATATCCGTAGCGCCCCACAGATTGAAGGGTTATTTGGCATCACGCTGTGCCAGTTCGTTCACCATGCGGGTAACGGATGCCGGAGGTGCAGGGCTTACCAGGCTCACGGTTACAATTGCCACCAGGGAAGCCACTATGCCGGGCACAATTTCGTACAGCTCGAACCAGCCCCCGTCGAGCTGTTTCCATACCACCACGGTAATGCCGCCGGTGACGATGCCCGCCATGGCGCCCGCTGCGGTCATGCGGCGCCAGTACAGGGACAGCAAGAGTGTCGGGCCGAAGCTGGCGCCAAACCCCGCCCATGCATAGGCCACCAGATCCAGCACGCCGCTCTCCGGGTTCATGGCAATGGCGGCGGCAACCATGGCAACCCCGACCACCGCCACGCGGCTTAATGTCATTAGCCGCGAATCATTCGCCGGTGTTTTGGAAAACCGCTTATAAAGATCCTCCGTCAGGGCCGAGGTGGTAACCAGCAACTGGGAGTCTGCAGTGCTCATGATGGCGGCGAGAATGGCGGCCAGCAGAATGCCTGCCACCACCGGGTTGAATAGCGCCATTACCAGCTGGATAAAAATTTTCTCAGGGTCTGCCAGTGGTGTTACTGTGTGGGCCGCTCCCACAATGCCTGCTGCCACTGCGCCCAGCAGAGTCAGGCCGGTCCAGGTCACCGCCACCCGCCGGGCAAAGGGCACCCGGGCAGGGTGGCTGATCGCCTTGAAGCGGGCCAGTATATGAGGCTGCCCGAAATAGCCCAGTCCCCAGGCGGCCAGACTGATAATGGTCATGACTGAGAGGGCTTCACCGGCGGGTGTTTGCCACAGGGAAAACAGCGATGCCTGGTGTTGCATAAAATTCTGCAGGCTGGCATCTGGTTGCACCTGCTGAAAAGCAATCACAGGAACCAGAACCAGTGCTGCTGCCATCAACAGGCCCTGAATCACGTCAGTCCAGGAGACCGCCAGAAAACCTCCGACGGCGGTATAAAGCACAATCACCGACGCGCCAATCCCAACCGCCAGCGGGTAGCTGATCTGAAAGACCTCGTTAAACAGTTTGCCACCGGCCACAAGGCCTGAAGCTGTGTAGAAAAGAAAGAACAGCACAATAACAACAGCGCTGACGGGGCGCAGCAGTCTGCGGCTGTCGTCAAAACGGTTTTCAAAGTAGGAAGGCAGTGTCAGGCTGTCATTGAAACTTTCGGTATAGCGTCGCAGGGGAGCGGCCATTAACCGCCAGTTAAGCCAGGTGCCCATCCACAAACCGGCCGCCAGCCAGAATGCATTCAAACCGCTCGTATAGGCGTATCCCGGCAGCCCCAGCAGCAGCCAGCCGCTCATGTCAGAAGCCCCGGCACTGAGTGCAGCGGTCCAGGGGCCAAGGCTTCTGCCTCCCAGCAGGTAGTCCGACATGACCTGAGTACGGCGCCAGGCCATTAAGCCAATCAGCAATGTCAGGCCAAGATAAGCAGCAAAGGTGTAATGGATGGGTGACATAGGCTAAAAGAATTGAACGCATTTATTTTTTATAGAGGATGAGTCTAAAACCTAACTGGCAGCTAAGCCATTAATCTTCAAAAAAAAAGAAAATCGCAATGTAATAGTGGCTCTGACAGAGGCATCAAATGTCGGCTAATTTGATAACAGTGAAATCCTTTTTTTAGATAAATTTGCTATTTGTGAATTAAAAAAAATGGGCTATAGGAGCCGTGTCTGTGGAGCCTGTCTGTACGTCGTAATGCCCGGCAACTTTCTGAAATCACACCATTTTTATTTTTTCATCTTTGCCTGTCACCGGTTTTATTTTCAATAACAGCGATCACTGGCGGATGTTGATCTGTTGTCTATGCTGAGTTTTGTCGCCCTGAAAAAGGGTGCTTTGTCTATGGTCTTTATGTAAGTAACTGTAAGCGAAAAATCAGCTGTGTAAAAAACACCGGGGAATTACCATGAAGCATGGTTCAAACAAAGGCGTTTCGTTCTCGCTCCTCAAGAACTTTCTCGTTCTTACCTTCATCACAATACTGGCTGCCTGCGGTGGCAACAGTAATACCTACGATGACATTGATGCCGATTCAGGCAGCGGAGGAGGCTCCGGTGGCGGAGGCGGGGGTGGCGAACCCGCCGCGCAGGTGCTTGGGGGCGGTGGTGTAAAAGGGCCACTGGCTAACGCCCTGGTTACCGTTTACGACGTGGACTTTTCCCAGCAAGGTTTCCGCGGCGATGTAGTGGAAACCGGTGAAACCAACGCTCAGGCGCAGATTATCAATGTGGAACTTCCCCCCACAGCTGTGCCGCCGTTTATCCTGGAAATCTCGGCGGATGAAGATACCACTGACCTGACCACAGGCCAGGCGCCGGTGATTACGGTGATGCGTACTGTCGTCACCCAGGAAAAGCTGGATGCCGGTATCAATATTTACGCAACTCCCCTGACTACCATGGCTGTTGGCCTGGCAGTTCGTAATGCTGATTCTGATGCATCGCCCACCTGGAATGACCGGGACGGTGATGGCAGCACGGATATCGGACTGGGTGACAGCACGGTTACCGAAGAAGAATTCCTTTCCGCATTGCAGATAGCTGCAGTGCAGGTGAAGTCTACTGTTGGTTTCGGTATGGCCGAAAGCATTGATATTTTCGACGCACCCCCGCTGATTGATGCCAGCACTGATACGCAACAGAAACAGGAAGACACCGCTTCTTATCGTGCTGCCGTTGAAGCGGTTACCTCCGTTGTCGCCCAGATCAATGATGCCGTGGGTTCCGGTGATCCCAATGCGGTACTGGATCAGGTGACTGACGATCTGGCTGACGGTGAAATTGATGGCCAGGTAGATGGCTCGGTTTCCGAGCTTTTTGGTGGTGATTCCGATACGGCAGATGCCTCCCTGGAACTGTTCCAGCAGGATCCCGCCACACTTCCGATTCCCAATTCCACCCGGACCGTTGGTGGCATCAAAGAGCTGATTGATGCAGAGAAAACCACCACCGGTAATACCGGCACCAACACAGAAATAGACACCACCGAAGAAGTCGAGCTGAAACCGGCAGCAACCAACCCTGATCTGGATGGTGATGGTGTGCCCAACGATCAGGATGCCTTCCCCGAAGACCCCACTGAAAGCAAAGACACAGATAACGATGGCCTGGGTAACAACACTGACAACGACGATGACAACGACGGTGTTGCTGATACCAATGATGCCTTCCCTCTGGACCCCAGTGAAACCACCGATACTGACGGTGACGGTATTGGCAACAATGCCGATAACGATGACGACGGTGACGGTGTACCTGATACCAGCGACGACTTTCCGCTGGATCCCACCAAGAGTGATGCCACCGATGTGGATGGCGATGGCTGGCCCGCAGGGCAGGACCCCGACGATAATGACAGTAACGTACCTCTGACGGCTTTCGTGGACACCGATGGCGATGGTCTGGCTAACAGTGGTGGCAACGAAGACGACACCGATGATGACGGTGACGGCGTACCGGATACCGAAGATGCCTTCCCCCTGGATCCCACCGAAAGCCGCGATCAGGACGGTGACGGTTTTGGCGATAACAAGGATGACGATATCGATGGTGACGGTGTGCCTAACCACACCGGAGGCAATACCGTAGCCAATACTGATGCCAACAAGGTAACCGGCAGTGGCGCCGATAAATTCCCCCGTAATCCTTTCGAATCCCGGGATACTGACCGTGACGGGGTAGGTAACAACACCGATGACGACGACGACGGTGATGGCGTACCGGATTCTGTGGAAGAGCAACAAGGTACCAATCCCCTGAACCGCGACACCGATGGTGACGGCGTGCTAGACAATGTCGATCAGGCGCCCCTTGATCCTGACGTCCAGTTTGATTCCGATCGCGACGGTATCGATAACCGTGACGATAACTGTGCGGTTCACTACAACCCGCTGCAAAGGGATCTGGATGGCGACGGACGTGGCGATGCCTGTGACAGTGATATGGACGGTGATGGCGTACCCAACAGTGAAGATGCCTTCCCCCAGAATGAAACCGAGTCTGCGGATACTGACAACGACGGTATAGGTAACAACGAAGACACCGATGATGACAACGACGGTGTGCCTGATGCCGATGATGCCTTCCCGGAAGATGCCTCTGAAATCGTGGATACCGATGGCGATGGCATTGGCAACAATGCTGACACCGATGATGATGGTGATGGTACCCCCGATTCGCAGGATGCCTTCCCGCTGGATTCCAGTGAAGATACGGATACCGACGGTGACGGCATCGGTAATAACAGCGACACCGATGATGATGGTGACGGTGTACCCGATGCCAGCGACGCCTTCCCGCTGCAGGCATCTGCCAGCACCGATACGGACGGCGATGGTATCCCCAACACCACCGACCCGGATGATGACAATGACGGTGTTCCCGACACCCAGGATGCCTTCCCGCTGAACCCCAACGAATCAGTGGACACTGACGGTGATGGTGTGGGCAACAACACTGACACTGATGATGACAACGACGGTGTCAGTGATGACAATGACAAATTCCCCACCGATCCCACTGAATACCTGGATACCGATAACGATGGCATCGGTAACAATGCGGATGATGATGACGACGGCGACGGTACCCCGGATGCCTCTGATCCCTTCCCGCTGAACAGTGCCGAAAGCAGCGACAGCGATGGCGATGGTATTGGCGATAATGCCGATACCGATGACGACAATGATGGCGTGCCCGATGCTATTGATGCAGCACCCACCAATCCCGATGGTGACGGTGATGGCATCAAGGACGGCCGTGATAACTGCCCGGTAAATGCCAACCCTGATCAGCGTGATACCGACCGCGATGGCTCCGGTGACGTCTGTGACAGCGATGACGACAACGATACCGTCGGAGATAGTACCGATAACTGCCCCCTGGTACCCAACCAGGATCAGGCCAACCAGGATAACGATCAGTTCGGTGATGCCTGTGATACCGACCGCGACGGTGACGGTGTCAACAACAGTGTTGATAACTGCCCCTTCAACCCCAACAGCGATCAGACGGATATCAATGGCAATGGCATAGGCGATGCCTGTGATGCCGATCAGGATCAGGATGGTATTCCTGATGAGGTGGATAACTGCCCTGCAGTAGCCAACGCCGATCAGGCCAACTTTGATGGTGATGCCCGCGGTGATGTGTGTGACACCGATGATGACAACGATGGTCTGACAGACACCCAGGAAGAGAGCGGCAGTGCTCACGAGGGCCGCACCAGCGACCCATTGGATGCAGATACTGACAACGACGGTGTCCGCGACAATGTGGATGCGTTCCCCCGTGATGCGTCCGAAAGCAAGGATACTGACGGCGATGGCATCGGTGATAATGCTGATACCGATGGCGACAACGACGGTATTGATAACGACGTAGATAACTGCCCCACCGTGTCTTCCACCGATCAGACCGACACCGATGGTGACGGCAAAGGCGATATCTGTGACTCAGACGACGACGGTGACGGTGTGCCCGATAGCTCGGATGCCTTCCCGCTCGACAAGAATGAACAGGTTGATACTGATGGTGACGGTACCGGGGACAACAGTGATAACTGCCCGTCTGTGATTAATGATCAGAGCGCCGATAACGACAACGATGGTATTGGCGACGCCTGTGACAATGATGATGACAACGACGGTATTGGTGACAGCAGTGATAACTGCCCGATCAACGCCAACCCCGGTCAGCTGGATGCCGATGGCGATGGTATCGGTAACGTCTGTGATACCGACGACGACAATGACGGTACCAACGATGCTCAGGATAACTGCCCGCTGGTGGCCAACTCCGATCAGACCGATACCGATGGTGACGGTCGGGGCGATGCCTGTGACAGCGACGACGATGGTGATGGCCTGACGGATGCGGAAGAAGCGGCAAAAGGGACCAATCCTTTGCTGGCTGATACCGACTCCGATGGTGTCGGTGATGGCACGGACAACTGCCCGGCCACTGCCAACCCGCAGCAGGAAGATCTCGACCAGGATAAGGTCGGTGATGCCTGTGACGGTGATATCGATGGCGATGAAGTGCTGAACGAGAATGAATCCGGTCAGGGCACTTCACCCACCAATCCGGATTCCGATGAGGACGGCAGCAATGATGGGGTGGATAACTGTCCTGCCATTGCCAACGCCAACCAGCTCAACACCGATGGTGCGGATGATGGTGGTGATGCCTGTGATACCGATGATGACAATGACGGTGTTGAGGATGATGTCGACAACTGTCCCACAGTATCCAACCCCGGTCAGGAAAGCACCAATCCCACTGAACTGGGTGATGCCTGTATCGAGGACACAGACGAAGACAGCATTCCTGATGCCGTGGATAACTGCCCGGCCGTGGCCAACCCTGACCAGGAAGACCTGGATCTGGATGGTACCGGTGATGCCTGTGACACCGACCGTGATGGTGATGGTGTAGCGGACACGGCTGACAACTGTCCCGCCAACGCCAACCAGGATCAGGCCGATCTGGATGGTGATGGCGAGGGTAATGTCTGTGACACCGATGATGATGGTGACACCATCGAAGACGTGCAGGACAACTGCCCCACTGTGAGCAATCAGGATCAGACCAATTCAGATACCGACGGTCTGGGTGATGCCTGTGACGTTGACGACGATAACGACGGTGTTAACGATGACAACGAAGCGGTATTGGGTACCGACCCGCTGAACCCTGACAGCGATGCTGACGGCACTAACGATGGCAACGACAATTGCCCGGTAGATGCCAACCAAGATCAGGCTGACCTGGACGGTGACGGACTGGGTGATGTGTGCGACAGCGATGACGACGCCGATGGTGTGGCCGATGCTGCCGACAACTGCCCTGTAAACGCCAACCCCAGTCAGGCGGATTCTGACGGCAACGGTGTGGGCGATGCCTGCGACGTGGCACAGGTGGAAGGTTTCTATCTGGATGAAAGCACGGTGCAAACTGGCGGCGTTACCGAAAATCCGCCGATGGATACCCTGTTCCAGGAAGACTTCGACAAGATGTGTGGCAAAACCGAAGGTCAGACTTACGCTCAGGTAGCGCACATCGGGCAGCTGGGTGCAAACCTGATGTTCAGCTTTGCCCAGTACTTCGATGGCGAGGACGGTGGTGAAGGCACCATTAATCTGGCCGGTGAAATCGTCGCGGGTGCTGAGCACATTCACACTGAAACGGCGCCGGATGGCAGTGAATACACCGGTACCAGCACTGTAAGCTTCACCGGTACCGTGGATACCGTATCCGGTGTTATTACCGGTGAACTGACGGAAACCTTTGCGCTTACCGATGCTTTCGGAGCCACTGTGTTCGACTGTACCTATGTATCGGATCAGAGCATGACGCCGATGCCGGCCGTTGCTTCCGGGCTGGTGCTGAATGCCACCGGACTGGATCAGGGTTATGTGTGGATGGAGGCCTTCGAGGAATTCATTGAAGGTCTGGAAGAAGTGGCTGCCGAACCCACCATTGAGTTCGAATACGGTGTGGTTAACACTAACGGCGAAACCTTCTATGTGCTGGATCCATCCTCGAGCCTGTTTGTTGAGGAAACCGAAGTGGAAAGTGACTACATGCTGGGTTCCACCGGCTGGACTCTGGTGCCTGATTCCTTCCAGGTAGATGCCAGCAGTGACACCGCCATTATTACCCGGGAAGCCGGCGGGGTGGTGTACGAGCGCATGGAAGTGGATTTCCACACGGCGGTCATCAACGGCCTGCGCATGGAAGGTTTCGTGCCTGAAGCCTGGCGTGACATGGGTCTGGTGGATATGACGCTTGAGTTTGCCGGTGCCAGTACCGATGTGAAAGCAGTGGCTATCGAAGCGGTTTCCACCCTGGATGCCTATCACATCAGCTGTGAAGGCGACTTCGTCAGCATTACGCTGGAGTGCGCCAACATGGTGGCAACCACCAACACCCTCGGTGAACCGGTGCCGGCTACGGGACTGAACCAGATGCTGTTTGCCTCGGGTACTGTGCCCCTCGGGGAGTTCGATACCATCCAGGTAGGCTGGGGTAATGAAGGTTCTCAGTTGCGTGCTTACCTCACCGGTACCGATACGTCCGGTGCCACTGGCAGCAGCGGTGATGTGAGCTTCTACGTGGCTGACTTCGAAGGTACTCTGACGGAGATTTCCGGCGTAACCGCAACCTGGAGCATTGGCGATCCCATGTCCAGTGGTGATGCGGTACTGGAGTTCAGCATCCCCGAAGTGCTGTTCGAAAGCTTCGACATTATGGCTGAATCCGGCTTTGTGATACTGGCAGTGATTCCTGACTCCGTGGAAGGCGACATTCTGCGCATTGGTGGCAAGCATGCCGCCGGTGGCACCTTCAAGGAGCAGGGGCTGAACGTGCCCGGTATTAACGAAGTGCTGGCAAACTTCCAGTACGCCGCGCCGGACTACGACCTGGACGGCTTTGTTGATGCGGAAGATAACTGCCCGGCCATATTCAACGACCAGATCGATGCCAATGGCTTTGAAGATGGCTTCGGTCAGGGCGATGCCTGTGAGGATCCGGACGGTGACGGTATTCCTGCCACCGAGGACACCGATAACGATAACGACGGTGTGGACGACAGCATCGACGCCTTCCCGTTTGATCCTGAAGAACAGGTCGATACGGATGGTGACGGTATCGGTAACAATGCCGATACCGATGACGATGCGGATGGTCTTACTGATGAGCAGGAAGCCGCGCTGGGCACCAACCCGCTGTCAGACGATACCGATGGCGATTCGGTGCTGGATGGTGCTGATAACTGCCCCACCATTGCCAACGCGGATCAGGCTGATGCCGATGGTGATGGTATCGGTGATGTCTGTCAGGGAACACCACCGGATATGGCGGGCTTCTGGAAAGCCCAGCGGCAAATCACGGCCACCAACCACAGCGGTGATGCTTCCTACTGTGAAGGCCTGGTGGGCGATACCGAAGCCACCGTCATTTACATGGAGCAGACAGACGTCAATATCGTGATCACTTTTGCTGATAACGACTTCAGGGAAGAAGGTGACATGGCCACTATTTCTGCCGCCGGTGAGTTTGCCTGGACAGCGGAAAATGGCTTTAACGAGTACGACAGTGTCGGATTTGCCTTCAGTGTGAATGAAAGCTGGGCCACCGGCGGCACCGTTGACAGCCTGTCAGCGCCCGCCCTGATTCAGGACACCAACGCCAGCGAGGTGGACACCATATATGACGGTGAGAATCAGACCGGCACGCTACTGGCTACCTGTGACTACACCTACACGGCAACACTCACCCGCATGGCCGGTGTGGATGCAACGTCGGTGCTCAACAGCGGTTCAGTCAACCAGGCCTTTGCCTGGCTGGAAGCAGACAGCTTCTTCGTGGACAGCACTAACGTGGATGTGTTCGAGTTCGAATACGGAGTGATCAATGAAACCGGCGAAGTCCAGTACGGCTGGGATGGTTCGGCATTCACCCAGTTCACTCCCGACGCGGACTACATTCTTAATCCTGTGCTTGGCAGTGGCTGGACTGCGGTGCTTGACGAGATCGTACCGCAGAATATCGCCACCTTGGCTGATCTGACCCGTCAGGTCAGTACCACCAGCTATGTGACCTGGCAGGCAGCGTTCTTCGAAACCAGTGTCACGGGCTTGCCGGTGGAAGGCTTTATTCCGGAAGACTGGTTCGAAGGCGGCTTGCCGCTGGATGCCACCTTTGGTGACGTTGATGCGGTGGCCTTTGGCGTGCAGCTGGAGCTGATGAACGACTTCTACCGCTTCGATTGCGACTGGGAAGACCAGTTTGATCTGGGTATGGCCTGTACTAACGCCCAGCCCATCAACTGGCCAGTGGAAAGTCAGACCGACTTTGCCCAGTTCCTTGGCGATCTGGTGCATATAACCGGCACAGCTCCCACCTCACCCGTTGGTGGCATCTGGGTAGGTCGCACCGATCAGGGCAATGATATCTTTGCCTGGCTGACCGGTGCCACCGGCGATGCCTCGGAAACCGACACCGGTGACGTGGCTTTCTATACCTTCGATAACATGAGTATTGATGGACCGCAGCTGGTGGCCTCTGCCATCTCGACCTGGACGGTGGTGGATCCCATGAACAACGACACCGACCTGGTGCTGGTGTTTGATCTGCCGCAGGAGCTTTATGAGCAACCCGGTTTCCACATTGAGTGGGACGAAACCAATACCGTGGCTCTGGCGGTGGTTGCGGCAGGTGATGCCTCAGGCTTTGTGCGCACCGGCGGCTTTATGGCTTCCGGACGGATGGAGACCTTTACCGGGTTGAACATGCCGGCGCTGAACGAAGTCCTGGCGGGTTTCAGTTACGCCAAACCGGATACCGATGGTGACGGAGTGGCCGATGACGAGGATAACTGTCCGCTGGATGCCAACACTGACCAGGCGGATGCTGACGGTAATGGCATTGGCGACGTGTGTGACACCGGTGGTGGCACAGGTACCACCGACACTGATAATGACGGTGTGGACGACAGCGTCGATAACTGCCCGTTTGATCCGAACCCTGATCAGCTCGACACGGACGGTAATGGCATTGGGGACGTGTGTGATACCGGTGGTGGCACCGGCGGTACCGACTCGGATAACGATGGTGTACCGGACAGTGACGATCCCTTCCCGTTCAACGCGCTTGAAACCGCTGATACGGACCAGGATGGCGTGGGCGACAATCAGGACGATTTCCCCAACGATCCCAGCGAACAGTTTGACACGGATGGCGACGGCGTAGGTGACAATGTGGATCTCTGTCCGCTGGTGGCCTCTGCGATTCCGGGCAGCAACCACGCTGACACGGACGCTGATGGCATTGGTGACGACTGTGACGACGCTTCTGTTGCTGATGTGTCCGGCGTTTATCTGCTGGCCGCTGATCCCGCCGATACCAATCAGGTACTGGACCGTGAAACGGATTCCTGTGTGCCTTCTGACGAGATTGATCCTTTCTATGAAAAGGCCATGATCAAGCAGGAAGGTACCCAGCTGTGGTTGCACGCCGGTGAGGAAACCTTCGTGGGGCTGATTGATGCCAACGGCGGCATTATGCTGGAATCCCTGGATCCGGAATCCAATACCCAGATCACCGGCTCTTACACCGGCAGCAGCTTCTCCGGTCTGGCCTGGACCGAGTCCGAGTCCACCACCGGCGGCACTGCCTGTAATAGTTCCGGCATCATGAATCTGGATGCTGGCGTGGATGTGACCGAGCAAACTGCGCTGACCGGAGGTGTCAGCTGGTTCGAATCCGATAGGCACTTCAATGAGCAAACCGGCATGGAAGAGTTTGAATTTGCCTATGGCACCCTGGCTGACGGGGCTCTGGAAACCATATTCTTCTTTAATGCTGACACCAGTGCCTGGGAAACCGAGCCGACAGAAACCAACAGCTACCTGACCAGCGGTACCCCCGCTGTGGTGGCAGCGGATGACCGGTTTACGGTTGACGGCTATGTGTCTTCCGGCGAAACGGCCATTGTGAAACCCACCTCCGGTGGTCTTGCTGTGGATTACGAAATTGCCCACGTGGACCTGGCGGAACTCAATGTGGAAACATTGCCCGTTGCCGGCCTGCTGGGTGAGGACTTTGCCGTGGCCATTGCCGACACGGCAACCTTCAGCACTGGCGCCAGGGCCTATATTGGTACCATCACTGAAGCCGTGACCAGTTACACCTTCTGGTGTGACGAGGACTGGGATGATTGGTTCCAGGCGCAGCTGACCTGTGACAATATCGTGCCGGTGGGTTACGTCAGTGACACGGCGGGTGGCTCCGATCCGGTGCCTGCCTCCGGCTTTGCCGATGTTATTTCAACACCGGCGGAAATTGACGCCATGACCCAGCAAACCGCTGACAAGGGCATCTGGTCCGGTGACGGTGACAGCTTCAATATCAATGCCTACCTGGTGACGGATGACGGAACCCCCGGTGGTGCCAACCCGGTGGTTGTTTACATGAAGCGCTTCTACGACAGTGGCGCCATGTTTAAAGTGGGCGAAGGAACCTTCATCAGCGACCTCGTGGGCTCCACCCCGGTATTGCGGTGGGAGACACCGGAGTCCGTGGCCCGGCTGGCACACATGGATGAGGAAGAGCGTCACAGCTTCCTGTTCGAGGACACCGATACCATCGACTCGGTGGCAACCAGTGTGCTGCGTCGGGGCGAGGTGCTGGTGGCGGATACGGTGTATCACGAGCTGCTGTTCAACAGCACCGCCCGGGATGACATTCTGGCGGCGTTCAGCTTCGTGCCACCGAACCCGCTGCTCGGCGCCTGGGTTTTCGAGGAGCCAGACGGTAACGTGAATGTGCTCGTGTTCCTGAATGAGACCAACTACATCATCGGGCACACGGCCAACACGCAGCCCGACGGCACCCTCGGTGTGGTACCTACCTCCGCTGAACATGGCACCTATACCTGGAATCCTGACACCGGTGACCTGAGTGTCACTGTGCTGGGACAGAGCGACGGTGTGGGCGGTTTATCCGATCCGGATGGCGGGTATAACATGATGTTTGATTTTGGTCAGCTGACAATAGCCGACGCCGGTGGGCCGGCCACGTTTTCACGGGTCATGGCCGACATGGATCCTGTCATGGGAGGCTGGTCGTTTGAGGAACCTGATGGCAATGTCAATGTGCTCGTGTTCCTGAACCAGAGCGATTACATCATTATGCACACGGCCAACACGCAACCCGACAGCACTCTGGGTGTTGTACCTACCTCCGCTGAGCACGGTACCTACACCTGGAACCCGGATACCGGCGATTTTGCGGTAACGGTAAGTGGTGAAAGTGATGGCGCGGGCGGCCTGTCAGATCCTGCAGGCAGCTGGTTGCTGGATGTGCTGGATAGTCAGCTGACACTGGAGGATACCCTTGGCGGACCAGTCACTTTCGGCCGGATTGCGCCCTGATATCTGAAGCCTGATCACTAACCCTAACTGAAAACGCCCCGCCGGGGCGTTTTTCAGTTTTGGGTATCGGCATCAGGGCCAGCGCAATACCTCACTTGCTTTTTGGCGTTGAGACGCGTTAGCTTTAAGTTCAACAATAAGAAAGGGAAGGAACCCCGCCATGAAAAAAACCAGCCTACTGATAACCGCTGCACTCTGCTGGAGTGCCACCGGTTGTGACCAGTCCACCCAGGAAAGCCTTCAGGAAAAAGCCCACGAGTACGTTCAGCTGCAGGTATACGAAACCCGGATGAACCTGATGCTGGAATCCTACCGGCAGCAGGTAGCGCTGCTTAAAAAGGTACATGATCTTGCCTCTTTTCAGCAGGCAGAGGCCGACATCGCTGCATTAAAAGCCCAACAGAAAGAGAAAGAGGCCCAGCTCCCGGATATCGGGCGGGTTTCCTATCAGATTGAGCAGCAGCTGGATCCGCAGGTCAGGGCAGAGTTTATGGAAGCCCTGCGTCAGGTGCGCAGTGAGCGCATGCGTATCGCCGAGCTGGAAGATGTAGCAGCCTACCAGCAGAAACAGCATGAGGCATCAAGACAGAACAATATCAAATCCCTGTACCAGCAGCTGCCGGAGGCGGAGCTGGCGGATAAAAAACTTATCGAAAAAGACCCTGCGGCTTATCTGAAGGGTATCAATGATGCCATGGATGACTGGCGTGGCAGAACCGCTACCCTTGAGCCCATCAAACATCAGCTGGACCAGTACCTGACCCTTTATCCCGACAGCAGCGATGGCTATCTGGCCCTGGCGATCTACTATTCTCTGCAGTCAGCCTTTGACCGCAGCAAGAACCTGCTGAACGCACTGCAGCTCTGCCGTCACGTGGCCGGAATCGATGATGCTAACCCGGATCTGTATGTTATCGAGGCGGGCATACAACTGCGCTGGGACGATTACCCCACCGCGCAGAAACACCTGGATAAAGCCGCTGAACGTGACGCTGATTCCTTCTGGTTTCATTACTTCACTGCGGAGATCATGATCCGGGAGGGTGGCGGCCAGGCTGCCGAAGCGAAGCTGAAAGCGCTGCTGAGCGATGACCTGCGCCCATCAAAACAGGCTTACGTTTATTCCCGGCTGGCCACCCTGAAACTGGCGCAGGGCAAGGTGGAAGAATCCCTGTCACTGCATGAAAAAGCCGTTCAGCTGCATCCGGATTTTCACTGGCGCCATGGCAACTACGGGTTCAGCCTGCTGCGGGTGGCGGGGGACATAGCCAATGCGGAACAGCAGCTGGCCGCCGCCACTGCCATTGCCCATTACGGGCAACTGCGCCGTCTGGCACTGGATATTCAGTTTGTGAAATGGGCCAACGCCCTTACCGGCAACATGAACCCTGCCTGGGCACCTGAACTGGCGACCTTTGACCCCTCTGAAAAGCAAATGGGGGAAATGATGAGCCGGGTGGGCCTGTTCAGCCATGGCCCGACAGTAGACCGGCTTGCCCGGGCCCTGATGAAAAAAGGCATCAGCATCGACAGTCAGAACGGGGCCGGCTATACGGCCATGCACCGTGCCGCCCGGGAAGGTCATGTCCAGACCCTGGACTCGCTGTACCGCCTGGGTGCATCACTGGAAATAACCGAGCAAGCCGGAGAAACGCCCCTGCTGATGGCGCTGGGTAAACGTCGCATGAAAGCCGTGGATCATCTGATCGGGCTCGGGGCCAATGTGAAACACGAGGCAACCCTGACCGGTGCCACGCCACTGACAAAGGCGATCATGGGTGGTCACCATGAGCTGGTTAAACGGTTGCTGGCCATGGGCGTCAATCCCAATCACCGGGTAAAGGGGGACATGGGCGAAACGGAAGAAACGCCTCTGGTGATCGCGGTGCTTAGCGGTGATCAGGCCATGGTAAAAATCCTGCTGGACGCCGGTGCCGATAAATCCGTCTCCTACATGGGCAGAACGTTGCCCCAGGCAGCCCGGGAGTTGGGTCATGAGCAGGTGCTGGTGCTGTTAAAAGGCTGACAGGGCCGCCGGGAGAAACGCCACTGCTGGCGTTTCTCCTTTCAATTCAACTGGTTGTGACGGGGTTCACATTTTGCCTGCCGGTTATTCTATCTTGTTCTAAATGCCCTTTTTTACATAAGGAATCCGTACCTCTATCTGCCGTTTGGCGGAAGAAACGGTCATTCGTAAGCAGCGACTGGTGGTCCCCTGGAGGTTTTTTATACTGGTAGGACGTCGGAAGAGCTTTTGGGCGAACCACAATGCACAAACGGCTCTGGCGAACGGTTGCCCTCAAGGGGCACCCATCAGGTTTCTCTAAAAAGCAGAAGTAGAGGCTTTACATGCACACCAAGTCAAACCGGGGTTTTACACTGATTGAGCTTATGATCGCGGTGGCCATTATTGGTATTCTTGCTGCCGTGGCTTATCCCAGCTACATGAGCAGTGTTCGCAAATCAAAACTCGGCGACGCCAAAGCGGCACTGTCTGAAATGGCAAAAGCCATGGAAAGACGTTACACCGAAAGGGTGCCCGGCGACTACGGAAACCTGGCCCAGGGTGGAGCGGATACGGGCCCGCCGGCTGCGGACTTCTTTCCTGCTACAGCGCCCCTGGACAGTAACGAGCAATACTATCGCCTTAACATTGATTCTGCAGATGCCGCCGGATATGTGCTCAGTGCGACAGCCATTCCCGGTGCCAATTTGGATCCAAACTGTACGCCATTAACGCTCTCCAGCAACGGAACACGAACACCCAGCGGTTGCTGGTAGCGCTGCGCCTCAGGCTGCTCGTTGTGGCCAGGGTGCGTGACGGGCTTGGAGCCTGTCCCAAGTCAGTTGATTTAACAGCATAATGAGTCGATCGCTATGTCACAGATAAAAAACCAACAGGGTTTCACCATGGTGGAACTGATGATCACGCTTGCCATTGCGGGAATGCTGCTGGCAGTGGGTGTGCCCTCCATGCGCGCCATGATTCAGGTGAATAAAGTGGCCGCGGAATCCCGTGCCATGGTCACGGCCCTCAATTACGCTCGCAGCGAAGCGGTTACCCGCAAGCGGGCAGTCAGCGTGGTGCCCACCGATGGCAGCAACTGGACCAATGGCCTTACGGTGTGGCTGGACGCTAATGGAGACGGCTCCGTGGATAACAATGATGCCGAGACGCTACAGGTTTTTCCTGATCTGGACGATATTGCGCTTACCCCCTCCGGAGCCTTTACCGAAATCCGGTTTGACGAAGACGGGTTTCTGGAATCACCGGCAACGGCACCGTCCTTTGCATTGCAGCTTACTGACTGCAACAAGGCCGGCGTTCGCACCATTGTAGTCAACCTCAGCGGTCGCGTTGAAGTTGAAAGAGCTGCGTGCTCATAGGAGAGTAACGATGAAAATGACTTCTGGACAACAAAACGGCTTTACCCTGGTAGAGGTGCTGGTGGCGCTGATTGTCATGGCCATCGGTGTGATGGGTCTGATCACCCTGCAGCTCAACACGATTCAGGCCAACAAGTCAGCCAGCCATCGCTCCCAGGCAGTGTGGGCTGCCAACGATATTCTGGATCGCATGCGCGCTAACCGGACCGCAGCACTTAATTCAGACTACGATATTGCGCTTGCCACTGATGCGCCCACTGACACCTCAACGGTGGCGAATGCTGATCTGGCGGACTGGCTGACCCGCCTGCCCAACACGCTGCCGGAAGGGGATGGTTCAGTGGTAACAGACGCGGCCACTTCGACAGTGACTGTGACCATTCAGTGGAACGAGGGCAGGATGAGAGACGGCAATAACGCAATGCAATTTGTACTTGAGACTCAGATATGATGACTGTATTCAAAGCCTCCAGACACATCAAAGGTATCAACCTGATTGAACTCATGGTGGCATTGGCCCTGGGTTCTTTCCTGTCCATTGGCATCATTCAGATGTATACCACCCATCGTTTAACCACATGGCGGAGCGACGGTGTTGCTGAAATGCAGGACAACATACGCTATGCCATGCGCATGATGGCTCAGCACGCCAGAATGGCAGGCTACACCGGTTGCATCAGCAAAGACCGGGGCCTGGGTAATGATGATGCGTCTGACGATGTGCCTATCACCAATCTGCTGAACAACAGCAGCGATTTGCTGTATGACTTTGGTGAGGCCATTGAGGGGTTTAACAATATTACAGCGACATTGCCTGCTGGCCTGTCTGCAGCGCTCAGTGGCGATCCCACCCCCATTGCAGGAACCGATGTGCTGATTTTACGTGGTGCAAGTGATGATGATGTGCCGATCAC
>JAWVYU010000003.1:0-45274 GCA_033722575.1 Ketobacteraceae bacterium
CTCCGGAAAAAGGATTTTACGGAGCCACCAAGCGACTCATCACTAATCCCTTCCCGGTTTTGCAGTACGCGGAAGCCATCCTCCGCCACGGCGTTGTTTTGTCTGGCGGTGACTGGTTGGTGCTGCGTCGTTGGTTTTTTGAACCACACAAAGGGGAGACAACATGGATAACAACAGAAAGGCCGCTGTTGCGGTAGCGTGCGCCCTCGGTGCATCTGTCGCAACCTCCACCACGATGGCCGCCCCGGTAATGAGTGAGGACGGGCGCCATCTTTACGACGACCACATTTTCATCACAACCCGGCTTGATCCGGGAGATCCAGACAACCCGGATCAGATAGCCATTCCCGCCAATATTCGCATACCCATCAGCAACGACCCCACTCAGACATTCCCTCTTATCATTTTTATCAGCAGCTGGACCCTGAACGAATACGAATATACCAACCAGGCAAAAAAGCTCGCAAGCGAGGGATATGCTGTATTGAGCTATACGACACGTGGCTTTGGCCGGGCCCCCGGGCTGGTGGACACCGCCGGTGAAAAGGACGTCTACGATGCCCGGCAGGCGATTACCTTCGCCCTGGAAAACTACCCGGTAGATGAATCTGCTATCGCTCTGGCGGGTATATCCTACGGCGCCGGTATCAGCCTGCTGACGGGTTTTCAGGATGAACGGGTTGACGCCATCGTCGCCATGAGCGGCTGGGGCAGCCTGGTGGAATCACTGTGGGCAGGCAACACTCCCAATGAAACCTGGATCAATGTACTGGTCAATACCGGCAATCTGCTGGGTGATCTCGACCCCGTGGTGGAGCAGAACTACAACAACATGAAGCGCCACGAACATATTGAAGAAACCAAGGCATGGGGAGCAATCCGCGGGCCCCTCACCTACATCGAACAGGTGAACAGCCGGCAACATAAACCTGCGTTGTTTGTATCCAATAACCTTCATGATTACCTGTTCCAGCCGAATTCCATGGTAGAGCTGGTGAGCCAGTATCAGGGCCCCTGGCGCAGCCTGTTCAATTTTGGTACCCACGGTCAGGGTGAAGGTGGCGGTCTGGCGGAGCCCTACGGAGATAACGCTCCCTGGAAGGAGGCCACCCACTGGCTGGATCATTACCTGAAAGGGGTGGACAACGGCATCGACCGGCTGAAAGCCGTCAATACCGTGGTGCGTTCCCGCAGCTATCGGTTACCTGGGATCACGGAAAGTTTTGAGGGTTTTCCCGTGGCAGCCTCTGACGGCCATCAGGTGTTTTATCTCGGAGCCGGTGAAGCCGGCTTTGGTACCCTGAGTGAACAGCAGGACCTTGGTTTTGCCAGTCTCACCTATGACACCACTGAGACCGTGATTACAGCAGCTGCCCTTACCGGGGCGCTGGTGGGTTCCGGACACAACTACCCGCTGGACCGTATCGACCCGCACCATTCCCTGGCATTCATGAGCGAACCACTGGAAGAAGACATGTATATCCGGGGCGAAATCAATCTGCGGGTGTGGGCGGAAGTTCAGGACAAGTCCCAGTTCTTTGCTTACCTGATGGAATATGACCAGAGCCTGGATAAAGCCATCTTTATTGGCCATGCTCCCTTTACCTGGCATACCAGTGAACAGGGCCCGTTGCCGGATGGTCCCGTTCCTCTCGATCTGGAATTTTACTGGACCGCCTACGATGTGGATGCCGGTAATCAGCTGCTGCTGGTGATCGATGGCCGCGACGGAGATTACTGGCGTTATGCCGATACCCCGGCCACTAACACGCTGGTGTTCGGTCCGGACCAGCTGGGCTCCATTGACATCCCAACCATCCCGGAACCGGTTCCCTATTACTCCGTGGAAGATCCCGAGGGTGTCACCACTGATCCAAATTCCAGAGGGCTGGGAAACAATCCATCCGGTAATTACGGGCCTGGCGGTGGCAGCCTGAACCCTGCTTTGCTGATGTGGTTTGTGCTGCTGTTGGCGATGTACGGCTTGTCAGGTTTCCGCCGTTTTCACAGGGGTCAGCTGTAAACTGCCCTGAATTCTGACACCGGGTTACAGACCTGTAGCCCGGTTAGGAAATTTTTTGGGCAATTTTTCTTTCTAACGATGATTCCCTCTAGATTTTATTTTTATTTACCCCGGTAATTGCCGGTTTTTGTCGGTTCAAGCACATTTCGCCCACTCTCTGAAAAGTTTTTTGGACTAGTGTTTAAGTAACTTATCGGGTGCAGCCATTCGGGCTGCTGACTGGCCTGGATTGGCCTTCGAGTTGTCGGGTGGGTAATCGTTGTATCATGAAGTACTGCTCAGTGTATTTTCAGCGTTTGTTACTGGTTGTGTTTATTGCCCTGCTGCCCGGTTGCGGCGGAAGCAGCTCCTCGGGGACTTCGGGTTCAGATAATTCTGCTTCTGATACTGCCACGCCGAAATCAGTGTCCGGTACAGCGGTGAAGGGCGTTATCGCCAACGGTATTGTCAGGGCTTACGCCATTGAAAACGGACAGACTGCCGAAACCCTGGTGACAACCTCCACCGATACCAGCGGCAACTACAGCCTCAGAATTCCCGGCGATTACGACGGCCCTGTGCTGATCAGCATCAGCGTCCGTGACGATGGCTCTACCCTGATGACCTGTGATGCTGCCGGGGGCTGTGGCGTATTTTCCGGTTTGAGTGAGCTTGACGGCAACCAGAATGGCACTATCGACTTTGGCGAGCAGTTCCCCCTGGGCAACGATTTTGAAATCAGCGCGCTGGTATCTGCCAGCAGTCTGTCCGCCGCGAACCATGTGGATGTTACCCTGCTCACGCATCTGGCGGCAGTCTACGCCGGCAGCTTTCCCCAGGGATACGACAACCTGAGTGCTGAACTGGCCATTACCCAGATTGCCAGTCTGTTTCAGCTCAACGACAACCTGTTCACCCTGAATGCGCCGGATATTACCAACAGCGAGGACTTCGCCAGCGCCAGCCCATCCGAAAAGCGCTATGGTTTGCTCACCTCCAGCCTGGCTGCCCTTGCAGACAGCGACTCCCTATCCGCCGTGCTGGCATCTATTGAAAGTGCTTTTAGCCTTAATAACGGGCAACTGGTCATGCGCAGTTCAGACGCGGACGCCATGACCCTGGAAAAAATTTTACAGGCAGCGATGAACAACCTGTCCTGGATGCAGCAGTCTCACAATGACAATGACCTTGCCATTGTTGACGCTGCTTTTCAGGCCATGCTGGCAGACATTGAAGCCGCCGCGGATGGCTCCCTGAGCAGTGCGGAGGGCTCTCCCGGCGCCGGCAGTTCCGAACTGGAAAAATCCCGGCAATTCATTGCGGATCTGCAGCAGTGGCAAGCGACGCTTCCGGTTACCACGCCGGACCAGCCGCTGGTGGCCGCCGGTTACGATCTTGCCACCGGCATGGACCACTACCAGTCGCCGCTACTTCAGGCACTGGCGCTGGCCAGCCAGCACGCCGCCATTGTTGCGGTGCCCGATCTGGCACTGGAAGCCGCCTGTAACAGCCTGACCAATCTTTTTGCACGACTGCTGTGCCAGAGCATTATTCTGAAAAACAGCATTGAAGAGATCTGCGATGCCACGCTGAATCTTTCCCTGTTCGGTGTCAGCCTGTGTGAATACCTCAATGATCTGACGCTGCCGATGGGTAATGGTGTGTGGGCCACCTACGCTATCTATGACCGCAATGCGAGAATTTTTGGCGAGCTGGAAGGAGTGGCTATTGATGTTTCTTTCACTGACAGCGTCCGCGAAGGTAACACCATTTCCTTTTCCATCGAGGGTACTGTATCGGACAGCGAATCAGAGATGCGGATAAACGCCGGCCGGATCACCTACCGCTTCGGCCAGACACTCACTGCCTCAACTCTGCAACTGCCCCGGAGCGTGTCTCTCGAACTGACCCTTGACAGTGAAACGCTGTCGGATCATGAGTCCATGGAATTCAGAGGAACTGTGCTGGCAGACGTCCAGCTCGCCAGGATCACCGATGAAGGCCAGCTGGGCATGGGTGGTGTAACCTATTCTCATGATTTTGACGGGCTGTTTGACTACAGCAGTACCAGTTATGCCGCCTCCGGCCAGGCTTTCAGCGGCAGGGTAACTGCCACCAATGGCAATAGCGCCGCCTCCGTTTCTGCCAGTTATGATCTTGTCAGTCAGGACATGACACAGAGCGCAGTACTGAACATCGGAACCTATCATGAATTCACTCTGGGATGGGATGGCCGGCTTTACCGCTTCACTTATGCGGGACAAAACCCCGGTGACCCATTAACACAGACCGTTATCAGCAATCAGGACGGTGTTTCCCTTGCCGTTGACTATCTCGCTGAAAACGGCTCCGAGGCAGGACGCCTTACCATTGAAGGCGCCCGATATGCTGAAGTAACCTGGGTTAATGGTTCATTGTCGTTCCGTTTAGCAGACAACAGTGAAACAATGCTCTACTGAGAATCAATGCTTTACTGATGCAGCAGAGCGGCGTGGCAGGTGGTTTACACAAAATACATCAGCAGCCAGTCTGCCAGTAATGCCGGCTTGTCTTCACCCTTGATTTCAACGGTGATCTCAACCTTGAACAGGAACTGACCCGGTTTTTTTTCGGTGATTTCTTTCAGGGTTGCCACTGCCCTCACCTCGGAATCCACTTTCACCGGTGCCAGAAAACGGATTTTGTCGAAGCCATAGTTCATGCCCATTTTCAGGCCTTCGGGAACGATCATGTCCGCCATGGACGTCTGAAAATACGGCAACAGTGACAGGGTGAGGAACCCGTGAGCAATGGTGGTACCAAAGGGAGTGTGTTTTGCTTTCTCGGGGTCTACATGAATAAACTGGTGATCTTTGGTGGTATCAGCAAAACCATTGATTCGCTCCTGATCAATCCTGAACCAGTCAGAAGCCCCAAGGGATTTTCCGACATAGTTTTCCAGTTCACTCCTGGCAACGGTTTTCATGATTTCCCCCTTTTAACAGCATCGTTGTTGTTTGAGTAGATGGTTTTTATTATTCATTGTGTTCGGATACCCAGAGTAGCCGCGGCGCGCTCAGAACAGCTTTTCGAGCTGCTTTTCCACAACACTCCAGGGTATGAAGATGGGTTTTTTCAGCACGGTAAGGGTGCACTGCTTGTCTTCCATTTCATAGGTAACATGAAACCCACGGCCTTTGGCGTAGCCACTGGTTTTGTCACCTTTGAATTCCACGCTGTATTTTACTGCCAGGTCTTCCAGCTTTGCGATTGCCTCTTCCACGGGGATGGGCAATTCGCCGGTTACAGATCTCGACATGGTAGGTTTTAACTCTCTTACTGCTGTTTTACGCTTGCCAGTTCCGGCGGCAATCATACCATGGAATCGCCGCAGTTAGCGCGCCAGTTTGAGCTGCTCCCTGACGTTTTCCGTGGTGGCCTGTGCCAGTTCTGCCACCTCTCTGCCGGTGTGCTCGCAGATATACCCGGCAATTTTAGGGATATTCAAGGGGGTATTGGGTTCATCCCGCGCGAAACAGGGCGGAATATCCGGCGCATCGGTTTCCATCACGAAACTGTCCAACGGCAGTTTCCTGATGATACGGTGCAGCTTGCGGGAGCGCTCATAGGTGGCAGCCCCGCCTATACCCAACTTGAAACCAAACTCCAGACAACGCTCTGCCTGCTGCAAGCTCCCGGAATAGGCATGCATAAAGCCGCCCTGATCATAATTCAGCTCCCGGAATACTTTCAGACACAGATCCTGCCCCTTGCGGCAATGGACCAGAATGGGCAGTTTGTGAGGTTTCGCCAGCCTCACCTGTTCGCGGAAAAAGTGCATCTGGCGGTCTTCATCGTAGTCCTCGATAAAAAAATCCAGTCCGATCTCCCCCACCGCTGCCGGACGGTGCTCTCCGAGCCACTGGTCCAGCTGCTCCAGGTGAGCTTCCTCATGGGATTCCAGAAAACAGGGGTGCAGACCGTAGGAAGACACCAGCACCGAAGGCCATTCCCGGCAGATGCTGCGGATGCGCTCCCAGTGCTCCGCCATCACTCCGGGAATAACGATTTTCTCGATACCCAGCTCTCCGGCCCGGCGAATAATATCCGCTCTCTGATCCGAAAAGACCTCAAAATCCAGATGACAGTGACTGTCTATCCATTTCATGGTGATGCTCCGTGTTCTGGTACCAGGGGCATTTGTGACGATAGCTCACACCGGAATCGCCTGTAACCGTTTAATTGGTTCTCATTTGAACAGTTTTGACCGATTAGGCAGTGACTTCCTGATAACAAACCATACAATGCTAGGGACTCTATGAAAAATCGGACTACAATAGATACCTAAGCGGCTTTGGGAGCCGGTTCTTCTGGCTATTTTTCCAACAAACTTAGTTTTACTCCAATGACAAACAAAAATGATAACCTGACGGCGGAGAGTAACAAGAACATCGCGTTATTCCTGTCCGCACTCAAAGAAGCTGTGCGCCAGTATCCCACGTATTTTTACGTGACCGGACCTCTGGAACAACTGGACTCCATGTGGGATATGCAACCAAGCTTTAACCGCCTGGAAAGCCTGATGCTGGAAAACGAGGCCACTCAGACCTTCGTTGCAGCGGTATGGTCTTTCTTCCGGCCTATTTCGCTGGGCAGAGCCAGCTTTGGTGAAAGTACCCGCGCCATGTCGCAGTGGCAAAAGCAGATTCTGGCGCAGATGATGCTGCATGATCCTGTCAGCAGCGAATCAGGCTCGCCCCAGCCGGTTCTCAGCCCCGATACCTGCTAGGACTTGGCGGGGGGTTCCGCATCTCCGGCCCTGTCACTCTCTTCCGCCGCGTCCAGTCGGCTCAGCATGCGCCTGGCGGCCACCGCATGCTGGTGCTCCTCAGCGGCAAATTCCTCTGCGTAATCACGAATCCTTTCATGGCAGGATTGCAGCCACACGCTGCGATAGAAAGCTTCGGCACTCTGCTCCACCTTGATCACCACACTGAGAGCCTCTCGGGGCGTCATCAGATGGTTAACCTGGTCGCAGGGAATGGTTTCGGGCGCGTTTGCGGGGGGCCACTGGTAATCCCAGGGCTTGAGATCAGGCAAACTGTGTTGCCGACAGATGGCCTCCACCTCATTGACATGATCCACACTGAACCTGGCGAGTGCCAGAAACAGGCTGTGCAGCTCGTCGTTGTTGTGGGCTTTCATCATGGATGCAAGCTCGTATAGTCGCTCTGCGGCTGCCCGTTCCAGATGGGCACTATGGGCCAGAAAAAACCCCAGATCGTCCAACAGCTGTTTGTTCATGGTTCTCACCCCCGGCTATGGGGCCCTCAATGCTCGCCGGCTTGGCTGGGGGGCAATGAATATCGACCTTATGAGTCAAGATTGTTCACAGGAGCGCAGAAAATGCATTGATCTTGATCATCATGCCCCGAAGCGGTCCAGGGCGGCCTTGATTTTGGCCGGACTGTAGGGTTTTACCACAAAGCCTTTGGCGCCCTTGCCCAGCGCTTCCTTGACATTTTCAGCGCTGGCTTCGCCACTGACCATGACAACGTGAACTCTTGAATTACGCTCCAGTAATCGCTCCAACACTTCAAGCCCTGAAATATCCGGCAGATTGATATCGAGAAACACCACGTCATGCCCCTCTTCGAAATACAGTTCCAGGGCCTTCTGGCCGGTAGCGGCTTCGGTAATATTTTTTACATCAAACTGGAACAGCGTGGTCTTTAGCAATGAACGCATGTCGTGCACATCGTCCACGATCAACACATGTCTTGGTTTTTTCATTGTCATTTTCCTCTACCGCTAATCGGTTATCCAAGCAGCCCCAGCGAGCCGTCCATTGAATGGCTGCATACCAGATCAATTTCATGAATCAGCATATCGTATTTTTCGGGTATTGCCTGCGTGTCACCTGCCTTGATGACCGCTTCCAGCTCTCTGGCGGTGACACTGATGGCTTCAAAACCGAAACTCCCGCCACTGCCCTTGAGCTGGTGGGCCAGTTGACGCATCGTTTCCCAGTCGCTGTTTTCCAGTGCCCCGGAAAGCTGTTCGGTGTACCGGCCCAGCCCCGCCACGTAGTTTTCGATCAGTGCCAGGAATTCCGGGTCCTGGTACATATCCGGGGATTCGGCGGTCGCACTGCCGGCAAGGTGTTCTTCCAATATGGCTTCCAGTGCCGCCTCATCGAACGGTTTCAGCAAATGGCCGTCAAAGCCGTTGGCCAGCAATCGCTGCACAGTGGCACTGTCATCTTCGGCAGTCAGTGCCACTATGGGCTCCTGAAAGCCAGAGCCTCGCAGCAGGTTCACCGCCTCTTCTCCGTCCATGTGGGGCATGTTCAGATCCATTAATACCAGGTTGAAATCGCCCACCAGCGCGGCCTCCACTGCGCGATTGCCGTCCTCTGCTGTTTCAACTTCCAGACCGTATTTTTTCAGTTTGCCGGAAAACAGGGCACGGTTTTCGGGAACATCGTCGGCCACCAGCACTTTCCCATTGAATACAGGCGCGGCCTGCGCAGGTTGGTCTTCAGCCTGATCAAGGTATAGTGACAGGACGTCATAAAAGCGGCTTTTCTGCACCGGCTTGGCAAGGTATCCGTTGCACCCTACCGACAGATATTCCTTGATCTCATAGTCCATCAGGTTGGCGGTGATGGCTACAATGGGCTTTTTGTAACCGTTTTCACGCAGCAGACGGGTGGCGGTGGTACCACTCATCATGGGCATCTGGATATCCATTAAAATCAGGTCATACTGGTGCCGCAAAGCTTCTGCCATGGCCTCGGCGCCATTATTTACCACTTTGAGTGATGCACCGGTGGGTTTTACCAGCATGGACACCAGGCTCTGGTTATCCAGGTTGTCTTCCGCATAAAGAATTTCCCCTTTCAGGGCGGGAATACTGACTTTCTGGCGGGGATCTTCTTCCTGTAAACCGGTTTGAGAGATATCATCCACCCACTCCACACCGGCAATATCACCATGACTGATGACCACCTCAAAGGTGCTGCCCTTGTCCAGCTGGCTGGTAACGAAAATATCACCACCCATCAGCTGGGCCAGACGTTTGGCGATATTCAAGCCCAGTCCGGTGCCACCGTGGAGTCGGGTTGTGGACGAATCTGCCTGGGTAAAAGCATCAAACACCTTGGCTTGCTGATCCCGGGTCATGCCAATACCTGTGTCGGTAACACGAAATCCGATCTGCTCCTGCTCTGCATTGTGAAAAATCGTGATGGTGACACTGCCCTGCTGGGTAAACTTCAGGGCATTACTGGTCAGATTCAGCAGTATCTGTTTCAAACGGGTCAGATCCGTCTGGATATACCGGGGCAACGGGAATTCATACACGATGTTAAAATCCAGCCCTTTTTCCCGGGCCTTCATTTCACAGACAGATTGTATCTCGGTAACCACCGCGAACAGATCCACGGTAATCACTTCGATATCCAGCTTGTTGGCTTCGATCTTGGAGGAGTCGAGTATCTCGTTAATCACATGCAGCAAATGCTGACTGCTGCGGATAATTGTGCCCACGTAATTGGACTCGTCTTCCTTGGACAGGCCACCATCCCTAATGGATTCTGCAAAGCCGATAATGGCGGTAAGCGGCGTTCGGATTTCATGGCTCATGTTCGCGAGGAACTGGCTTTTTGCCTGTGAGGCTTCAAACGCCGCTTTCTTTTCCAGTTCCGCTTTTTCCTTTGCCCGGCGCTCGGAGATATCCCTCAGCGAGCCCTCGAAATACTTCCGCTTGCCATCCTCATCGGCCACCATGCGCATGGAAAGCGAACCCCAGAAATAGTCCCTCTTACGATTGAATAATTCAGCGTCGAACTCGCTGACAGCATCATCCTGCCGCAGAGTGTGGAAGAGCTCCTGCAATTCATCATGATTGGCGAACATGTCTTCCTTGAAACTGAACCTTGAACGCATCAGCTCCTCGACACTGCTAAAACCCAGAAGCTTTGCCATGGCAGGGTTGGCGTGAATAAATTCACCTTTCTGGTTACATTTGAACATGCCGTCCAGAGATTCTTCGTAGAGTGCCTTGACCTTGCTGAGGTTTGCCACCGCTTTCTCATTGGCCATGAGCGCCTCATGGGTTGCCTTGTCCTTTTCCTCGCGCTCCTCGTTGATGCGGGAAGCCAGTGCCAGGGAGAATAACAGCACCTGAGCCAGTGAGCCGAGCACCATGGCATTCTCCGTAATAAATACGCGTGGCAACAAGCCATTTTTGTTCAGGCTCAGCACCACCACCCCTACGACAAATGCAGCCCATGCCAGAACAAATAACCGTGCACTGCGGTTTCCGCTGACCCATTCATAAATGCCCACGCCCAGCCAGAACAGGCAGATAGACGCCGCCGCCACGGTTACCGGCTGTATCACCAGGGAATAAGGCAGAAAAATCACGACGCCCATCAGCGCAACCACAGCAACCACGATGCCATTGGTAATCCGCCGCAGAATTTTGCCGCCCCGAGCGTTCAGGCTGAGAAAATGCTTGGCAAAAAAGGTTGCCATGATGATCTCGAAAATAATCGAGACAATAACAATCTTGTCCTGGATCCAGGGCTGGTTGGGAAAAAAGCGCTGATAGGCAAAGCCATCCAGCCCGGTCTGAAAGCCGATAATGCCCAGCACAAATCCCACATAATAGAGGTAGGCGCGTTCCCGAAGATAAAAGAACAGCACCGCATTGTAGAAAACCATGATCCCCATGGCCCCCAGATACAGGGCATGGTTAAGCATATTACTGTCGTCGGATTCCCAGAAACTGGTCTGGTCCCACAGACTGATGGGAAACTGCAATGAACTGGTGGTATCTATTCGCACATAGATTTCATAGGTGTTGCCCTGGTGGAATTCTACAGGGATCAGGAAGTTGCGATGCTGAATGGGGCGTTCGTTGAAAGGCTGCCTGTCCCCCACATGGAAGTGGTCCTGTAACTTCCCTTCAGAAAAAATGTAAATATCCACGTTATCCAGCAGGGGATAACCGATTTCGATAAACCCCCGGGAAAATCCGTCATCCCGGGGTAGCACAGGGTAACGCGCCCACACGACATCCTGAGTGAATCCGAAGTTCGGTATATCACTGTCGGAACGCTGCCAGCTCTTTTGCTGGTTACCCGCGCGCACATCGCCAATGCTGTACTCCCCGGAAGGGTCAATCAGGTATTCACCGGCCAATGCCAGGTTCACCGGCACCTGTTCGCCACCAACCGGTATCGGCGCAGGTTCGGCGTACCCTGTCTGGGCGAGCACAGCCATGCAAATGGCCAGGATTCGAAAGAAAAAAACCATGAAAGCAACCGGAAAACTTACTACGGATAGCCATAAGCTTAGCAACAAATGCGGCAGACGCAGGCCGAAAGCTACTGGATAAGCCGGATTCCGGAGGGTAACGCGTCGCCCAGCATGGTTTTGGTGTCCTGGCTCTGCAGCTCCACATAATCCGACACCATTTCTATCCAGCGGGTGGCCTGCCTGGCGTCCGCCAGTTTCTGCACCACGCGGGAACGGAGATCATCATCAATATCCCGGCTGCGATCGCCGGTTTTCCGCGCCATCAGCACGGCAGCCAGGGCTATCTGTGGCTGATCCGACCAGTCCCGGGACAGGGTCAGCTCAAGCCAGGGAGCCACCTGATCCGGCGCCAGTACGGTATCAATGCCACTGTAGAACGGTTGGCGGGCCCCCAACCGGCCCAACGACCACCAGGCCGCAGGGTTCTCGGAAGGCTTTTCCAGGCGCTCCGCCAGCCAGTTGCCCACCAGCTGTTTGCGCTCCGGTGGCAGTTTTTCCAGCGCGCCCACCAACCGCAGCATATCCTCGTAGGATTTCAGCTTGAGCTGGGCTCTGATCTTGCTGTTGCGGCTGTTGGAAGGATCCAGATACTCGCTCACCGCTGCCTGCAGGGTTTCCTGCTGCCGGCGGTCCAGACCCGCAGCCACCCGGCGCCAGAAAGTCCACCATTCTGACCAGGCACGGGTTTCCCCGGAGTACTGCAGGCCCTGATCATAAAGCTCCCAGAGGGACTCCATGCGGAACTCATCGCCACTGGCCCCCAGTCCGGGCCGCATGCAGAAACCGGTCATATTGAACCAGATTCTTTCATGGTGGGCGGAGCGCCGGCGACGCCTGGCCGATTCAAGAAAGGTATCAAATACCGCCCTTAGTACGGCGATATTCCATTCATCCCGTTTACCCAGGATACGATCCAGCTCACCGCGGAGCTTGCGCACATCCAGATTGGCCTTGCCCTTGCCGCCGTAATATTTGCGTATGGCTTCCCGCGCGGCACCGAAATTTTCAGGCAGCTGAATGGCTTCTTCTACGTTTTCCGATACCTGGCGTCTCATAGGGCGCCGCAGGTCGAACTCCACCTCCCAGCGCTTGCCGGGATCATCAGCTGCAACGCAGGCCAGCCCGAGGGTGCCGACTTCACTCAGTGAACAGGCCAGCTCCACTTCCACATCGGATTTCTGACCACTGCGAATTTTTACATGGGATGGTGGCAGCTCCCTGAAGTCTGCCGCCTCATCAAGATTTACCACTTCTCCAGGAGCAAAGCCGGCATCACCGCTGCTGGTAAGCAACTGGAAGCTGACCGGTTCTCCCACCTTCAGCAGAAACCGGGAACCTTCCAGGCGCAGCTCCGAACCCTCTTCAGTACCTTTGGGCAGCAGACAAACACCACGGCTCTTCTGATCGGCATCTTCCACTTTGAGAAAATAGCTTCGGGGCGCGCCGCCACCGATTTTCAGAAAAGCACCCCGCCGGGCCAGCCCGTAAGCCACCGCGCCATAGGCCACCGCCAGATCCGGATGACCGTTATCGAGCACCTTCACTGCGCCGGAACGCCAGTCACTCAGCAGATCCCGGGCCCGGGACCGCATCTGGGCGCTGTTGAAAAAGCCCCCGTTGAAAAGCACGCCGTCCGGTAGCCATGGGCCCTCGGCCTGATCCGGGAAGGCCTGCCGGGCGGAACCCTGATGCAGCTGGAGAAAATCACAGATGTGATGGCTGATGGCAGGGTCCGAGGCATAAGGCAGGCCGAATTCCACCACCGCCGCGCGGCTTGTGGTGGCCCCCTCGCCCCAGGGGGTCAGGGGCAGAAAGCCGTCCACCGCCAGCGCACGCACGGCCTCCCGTTCAAATTCCACGCTTCTGGCACCGCCAATCAGGCGCGCGCCGGCCCCCAGAATAGTGGCCTTGGCGGTATCGGGGGCTTTTTCGCCCAGCAGAGTCTCCTTCACCTGACGACATTGCTGGATGAGCTGCGACAGTGCACTGGCACTGAGCCTGCGGTTACCCAGGCGGGCTTCGGCCTGGTGAGCCAGCGCCAGGTCGATATTGTCACCCCCCAGCATCAGGTGATCACCCACAGCGATGCGGTCCAGCTTCAGGTCGCCGTTGCTCTCGCTCACCTTGATCAGACTGAGATCAGTGGTGCCACCACCCACATCGACCACTAATACCAGATGGGTACCACCCAGCAACTCCCCTGCCTGCCCCTGGTGTCTGGCATACCAGTCATAACAGGCAGCCTGAGGTTCCTCAATCAGGTGCACGTTCATGTAGCCTGCCATTTCCGCCGCCTTCAGGGTCAGGGAGCGGGCCACCTCGTCAAAGGAGGCAGGAATGGTAATCACCACGTCCTGCAGTTCCATGGGGTATTCCGGGTGGGCACAGTTCCAGGCAGATTTCACATGGGCCAGATAACTGGCGCTGGCCACCAGCGGCGAGATTTTCTCCACCCCTTCACTGCCCCAGGGCAGGATGGGTGACGTACGGTCAACGCCTGCATGGCACAGCCAGCTTTTTGCCGAGGCCACCAGGCGCCCATCCACCTTGGCACCCAGGTCACGGCCCCAGGCACCAATCACATGGGGATCAATATCACCCCGGATGGGCGCTGCAAACCAGGGCAACTGCAACTCGCTTTCGTTCAGTTCACCATCAGCAGGATGATAGCGGAAGGACGGCAACTGGTTTTTGGCCGCCACAGTTCCGGAGGCCACCAGTTGCTCAATGGGAAACAGTTTAGGGGTGGCCTGCTCCAGCCCCTGATCCAGGTCGGCGTAGGCAACCACCGTATTGGTGGTCCCCAGATCGATACCAATCAGATAACGCGCTTGAATCATAGGCTGGGCAGCACTCCTTTAATCTGCTGGGGATTGGGTTAGCGGGTCCGTACCTCGAATTCCACCTGCCAGCGATGTCCGTCTTCCACGGAAACCGCTTCCAGTCTCAGGGTACCGATTTCCGTGACATGGGCCGCCAGGTACACCGGCACCACCTGCCCGGTGGCTCTGCCTTCGGCCGACAGGGTAACCTCGATATCCGGCAGACTTTCCAGTTCTTCCGGCTGCCAGAAATCAAGCAGTGTACCTGCCTCGTCGTCCCGGCGCACCGCCGATCCGTAAAACTGAAAGCGTACCGGTTCGCCCACTACCAGGCCGAAGGTACGATCCCTCACCTCGGTGCCGCTGCCTTCCTCCAGGCCGAAGGGTGCCACGCAAAGAGCCTGCATTTGTGGCGGCATACCGGGAACGGCGGGCATGGCACTTTCGATACCGACATAGTAAGCATTGGCAATACCGCCGCGGATCCGGACGCCTTTACCCAGGCGGGCAGAACCGTAATAGGAGGCCCCCTTGGCCACGGCCAGATCCAGATCAGCCCCCTGCAGTAACCGGGCTTCTCCGGCTCCGGCATCGGTGAGCCAGCTGTTGATCACCTGCATCAGTCGTTCAGACAGCATGGGTGCTTTCAGCACCCCGCCGTTCAGCAACACGGCTGTCGGTTTGATAAACTCACTGCTTTCATCCCCCATGGCCGCGGATTGCCGTGACAGAAACGCCGCCAGGTGGCGGGTAATGCCGGCATCCTGGGCGTAGGGCAACCCCATCTGGGTCAGGGCGCCTCGGGCCTGCTGCACGGGGTGCTCGGTAATGGCGGCTCTGGGGAAAAAACCATCGATCAGGGTTTCTTCCACGTCTGCCCGGGTCAGCTCGGTGCGCAGGGTAGAACCCATCAGCTTGGAGCCCCGGCTGGGTACTACCAAAGGGACCGATTCGGTGTCCGTGTCCGCCAGCAGCTGTTCCTTGGCATCGCGGCAACCGTGGGTCAGGGCCTGAATCTGCCAGGGCTGCAGCTGCTTGCCCTCTTCCGTCAGCTTGGCGTTCAGCCGGTAGGCCAGCGCCAGGTCCATATTGTCGCCGCCCAGCAGAATATGGTCACCCACGGCGATCCGGTTCAGGCCAAGATTGCCGTCTTCGTCCGTTACGGCCACCAGAGACAGGTCGGTGGTGCCACCGCCCACGTCAACCACCAGCACCATGTCACCTACTTCCAGGTGTTCGCGCCACTGGTCGCCAAGGGCTTTTACCCAGCTGTATACCGCCGCCTGAGGTTCTTCCAGCAGGGTCAGATTCAGCAGACCCACTTCTTTGGCTGCTTCCGCCGTCAGCTCCCGGGCCGCCGGATCGAAGCTGGCGGGAATGGTAATGGTGACATCCTGGTTTTCCATGAAAGCTTCGGGATTAGCGTGGTTCCAGGCGTCCCGAAGGTGCTCAAGGTAGCGAATGGTGGCTTCCAGGGGGGAGACCTTCTCCACTTCATCCGGACTGTTCTGGGGGAGAAAACCCGCACGCCGGTCCACGCCGCCGTGACATAGCCAGCTCTTGGCGCTGGACACCAGCCGGAGAGGAGTTTTGCTGCCCAGATTACGGGCAATCTGACCCACCAGCGCGCCGGCGTGGTCATTCCAGGGTAATACACGGTCGCTCTCACTGATTTCCGACTCATGGGCCTGATAGAGAAACGAAGGCAGCTGATCCTTTGATTCCACCACACCGGGTGCCGTCAGTTGCGGCACCGGAAACACCAGATTCTCCTGGTTGTCCTCTTCATCATTAAGTTCCACATAGGACAGCACGCTATTAGTGGTGCCCAGGTCAATGCCGATGGCATAACGAAAAGGCTGTTCCCCGTCGCTCATAGCTCTACCTCCGCCGGTGCAATGATGGAGGCATCGTGCTCCGGCGCCAGCTTTGGCAGCCGGCTGTCAGCAGCCCGCCAGCCCTTGTGAATCAGCACACCGGTGAAGGGGGCCTTACCCACCACATTACCGGTTAATCTCACCTCGGAAGGATTGAATCCCTCTTCCAGGGTTACCCGGGTTTCCTCGTCTTCGCTGCGCAGCGGTACCAGGTCAAAATATTCCTTCAGCACTTTCCGACCACCGTCATGAACAACCCGCGCCGTGGCCCCGATATCGCTGTCCGAAAAACCGGCAAGGTCCTCGTTGAGAAAATCCACCAGCCGTGCTTCCTGCTGAAACAGTGCCAGTAATTGCAATGCGGAATCCGGGCTGGTTTTCTTCAGGCTTTCAACCGGCTTCGGCGGTGGCGTATCCGCAGGCTTTTCTTCCGGCGCGGGCGCGGACCCGCTGCTTTTCGTGGATACTGCCAATAAAATAATCAATAACACCAGTGAGAGTGCGCCTAATCCGATATGGACCGCATCCAGTGTGGTGGGTATGTGAGATACATCAATCTCGATGGGCATAGACATCCTTCCTAAAACATTCACTCAACAGAATCAGAGGCCGCGAATGATAACATGACTGCCGGTCAAGCACAGTCCCGCGGTGCCTGAGGCGCCATGTTTGAAAGATCCCGGTGACAGGATGCATACTGGGTGTTGACCGGTATCAATACGGTATACAAAGAAGTCGAATATTCTGAAAGCAATTAATGAATCCAGAACCAAAAAGGAAACTTTAATGTCACTCCAGAAGCATGACCTCGTGCACGAACTTCCCGAGTCCAAGGACACTATCCACCATCTGAAAATGAACGACCAGCACTTTGCGCGGTTATTCGACAAGTACCATGAAGTCGATCATGAGGTATACAGGCTGGAAAACGGTGCAGCCAATTCGAGCGATGAATATGTGGAAACGAGAAAGAAAGAGCGCCTGAAACTCAAAGACCAGCTCTATGCCATGATCCGGGAATACGAAGCCACGTCAAACGCCTGATATCAGTTCAGGTTCTGCTCTGTTGACAGGGGAACTTCCAGTGCGTTGTCCCCTGCTCTCAGGGGCTGACCAATCATCTCGTCGTAGGGCGTTGTCTGGCGCAACACCATACTGACGACCTCCAGATCCCTGAAATGGGCCTGCATTTCCAGCACCGATCGGCTACGCAGCAATCTGCCCTGCTGATCGGTTATAAAAACATCTTCACCGTTCCGACGCACCGATGCCTGATACAAGGAACACTCAAAGGAATGAATCACCAGTTTTTCTATGGGTTGCAAGCTCTGCAAATTTTTCAGTGCCAGCTTCACTCTGCCTTTACTCCCTTCCGGACTGATCTGGATAGTCAAAGACTAGCGAAGTCAGGGGGTGGCGTCTCAGCCGTTTGCTGCGTGTCTAGTTTTGTTGTCAAGCAATGCCTGCAATTTCTCCCGTAAAGCAGTTTCATTTGCCGGTTTCATCAGGTACATATCCATGCCACTGGTCTGGCATCTGTCCATGAAATCACCAAGAGAGTGGGCTGTCAGGGCAATCACCGGTACCGGCGCCATGCCCCGTTGCCGTTCCCAGTCACGAATAAGCCGGCTGGCGGTATACCCGTCCATCTCGGGCATTTCGCAATCCATGAAGATCGCATCAATATCCTGGTGATGTTCCTTGAAATACGCCACGGCCTCTCTGCCATTCACCACGAAGTGGGATTCAATGCCAAGCCGCGCCAGCAGCCCTTTCAGCACCATGGCGTTAACGGGATTATCCTCTGCCACCAGCACCCTGACACCCACCAGCGTGCCGCTGCCGTCCTCTGGCCGCTGGCTGGTCTTTTCGGGGTAAGCCGACGGCAATGTCACCCGAAACCAGAAACAGGCTCCCTGCCCCGGTTCACTGCGAACTCCGATCATTCCCCCCATCAATTCCACCAGCTCCTTGCAGATTGCCAGTCCCAGTCCGGTACCACCGAAACGCCGGGTGGTGGAGGCATCGGCCTGCTGGAAGGGTTGAAACAGTTTTCCGATCTCATCACGGGTCAGACCTATTCCGGAGTCAGTCACGCTGAACTCAAGCTCGGGTGCTTCGCCGTTCCTGCTGTCCAGCACATCCACCCGTAAACAGATTTCCCCGGCTTCCGTAAACTTGATGGCATTGCTGAGCAGATTCAAAAGGATCTGACGTAACCGCACAGGGTCACCCACCAGCCTGTCAGGCGCGGCTTTATCGATCCGGGCTATAAAACGTACCCTTTGCTGATCCGCCCTGACCGATACAATGTCGATACACTCATTCACCAGCTGTGAAAGATTAAAGGGTATGGACTCCAGCTCAAGCTTGCCGGCGTCCATTTTGGAAAAATCCAGAATGTCACTGACAATAGCCAGCAGCGATTCACCTGAGTTGGCAATGGTCTGCACATATTTTTTCTGGGCCTTACTGAGAGGCGTGTCTTTCAGCAGTTCCGCAATGCCGATGACCCCTCCAATGGGCGTGCGGATCTCATGACTCATCTTGGCAAAAAACTCGCCACGGGCCTTGGCTTCCGCTTCCGCTTCGTATTTTTCCTTGGAGGTTTCAAAAAGTGCCTGCATGGTAGCCAGCCGCTCAATCCGGCTGCGATTGATCCGGTCAGCCAGCACCAGTGAAAGGAGCAACATCTCAATCCAGATGCCGATCATCTGGATATTTTCAGTAAACAGGTTTCGCGGGATCAGGCCCACCAGCAGCAAGGTGTAGGCACAGGTTCCAAATAGCAGCGCCATCCAGGCTACCAGGAAATACCGGGCAACCTTGTTCCCCTGGCGGATTTCATGTCCCACTACCGCCAGCACCACGAAACAGGCCAGCAAACCCAAGGGTTGTTCAATGGGCACGATAATGCCTTCCGGTGCGGAGATCGAGGCGATTCCCAGAACGCCGTAGATGACCTGGTAAACCCTTACTGCACGATGCGCCACTGCATTGCGTTGTTTAAGTTTAAGGAAATGATCCACAAAGAAAGCCCCAAAAAAGAAACTCAGGGCGACACTGAAGGATAACCCCTGATCAATAATCCAGGGTGACGCTCCCCACAGGTAACGCTGACCAAAGCCGGTGATAAACAAGGCATAGAAAGTGACGGACAACAGATAAGCCACATAAAACGCGTAACTTTTATCGCGGGTAAATATACTGATGACCGCGTTGTACAGCGCCATGATCAGTAAGGATCCGAAAAACAGGCCATAGATGGCCTGCAGACTCTGCTCGGCTTTTTGATAACGCTGACGCTCGGTGATCATGATGGGGACAATGACCGAGCTGGTGGTTTTGACACGCAGGTAAACGGTATAGTCGGTTTCGGGGGCCAGGGAAAATTCGAAATGCGGCAGCCGGTAAACATTACCCTGCTGAAACTCCGGAGACTGGTCTCCGGTAGTGTGCGCATACACCTGCCTGCCTGACGCATCGTACAGATACAGGCTTACCCAATCCAGAAAAGGCCAGTCAATATCCATCACCCAATGACTCTGTTCCGACCTCCGGTGGTGCAGCGGGAAACGGAACCAGTAAGTGGAATCATCATACAGGAAATTGATATTGGAGCCGTCCAGCTCCTCCCAGTCGGCAGAAGATCCCGCCAGCTTGTCAATACTGAGGGAATGCGCCGGGTCGCGCAGAAATTGAATATTCGACGGGGCATCAAGACGGGATACGGCAGGTGTTAACGGATTGGCGACGGCGACGGCTTGTGCGGAAACAACGCATCCCAAAAGCAGACTGATTACCACTAAAAACCGCTTGCCCATATACAATAATGCTCCCTCTATTCACTCGAGTATAATGCAGCCTGTTCAGAATGTAACCCTTGGAAGCAGGTTTGATTCCTCACAGCGCTCCATCAACCGACCTGGTTCAAGGAGCCGGACAGCCACTGGTGCGCTAACGGTTCGGATCACCAGCCATGGTAGCGATTGAGATCGTACACGCCGGACTGCCGTGGCTTCGACGCTTTCAGATAGTCACTGAAACTGTGGAAAACCTTCCAGAAATCCGGACTGGAGCGGCGCACGCCCCAGCGCTCGACGACAAGATCCCGGTCTTTTGTGCGTTTCATGTTAGCGACATCATCCACAAAGTCGGACACCTGCGACTGGGATACACGAAAGATATAGTTCGGATAGCTACCCACAGGCCCCTTCATGATGGTGACGCTGTCTTTTTCCGGTTCATAGCGCAGCTCCTCACCCAGAATAAATGCCACATTGGAATGCGCGCGGTTTCGCAACAGCGTGTAAACCTTGAAACCGCCCCGTTTCAGGTCTACCCGCAGAAAACTGACATTGGGCAATTGCAGGATGCCGGGGATATCTTTCGCTCTTCCACTGGCAAGTTCCGCCAGCTGGCTGTCGATCAGGTCTTCATGGGCCGAATCCACCCGCAGGCAGACCGGGTCACGACACACATCAAGGGAGCGGTTTTTTATCAGATCGCGATTGGCCCGCCAGATTTGTTCAACTACCTGAAGTTTGGTATCAATACCGGGTGAGACTGTCAGACCGCTGGGTGTTTTCACATCAAGGTCGTGATAAGTGATCAGCTTTTTGATAAGCCCACTGTATTTGTACCAGTCATCATATATTTTGCCTCGCTCACTGGCCGGCACCAGTCGCAGAAAGTTGGTCTCGCCACCATTCCGAATCAGATCGAAATACAAACGGGTCTGTGCCTGATGGGAAACGCTGCCAAACACATTAAAGCCAACCACCAGCTCATAATAGGTCCGTTCAAACAACGGATAATCCATTAACCAGAGCGTCAGGGGCAAGGCGCCCTGCCAGCCTTTGAGCACCGAGGCGCTGTCGTGGTGCCGGAAGATAGTGAGAAACGCGTTATCATTGTGGCCGTCGCCATCCCACACGTGTGCAACGGTAGGCCCACCAGGGTAACTGCGCCCATATTGTTTCTGGCGCCTCTCCAGGTACTTGTTACGTTTGCCGCTGTATTTGAACCACGCAGGGCCCAGGGCCAGAAGATCCGAGTCCTCTCCGGGCAAACCCAGCAAATCTGTTACCTTTCGACGGTAACCACTGTTATTGATATATTGTTCGTAATCCGGATCTTCAAACATGATCCAGAACTGATCCCGAATCACATCTGTGGCAATCTGGCCCCGACATACCGGCCCCCTTATGAAAGTTCGCACAAAGTACTCTGCGTTATCCAGCATAAACTGATAACGCGACCGTGCAGGAATGGCTGAAAACGTCAGGAAAGGGTTGGAAGCAAACTCGTAGGAATACCCCGGCAGGGTTTCCAGCTCCCATTCACCCGACAGGAACAGCTCCTGAAAACGGGCCATTCTGGTATCGCTCAGCTCATAAATAATATGCGTTTTGTGAACAATGGTATTGGTCTGGGGCCGGAGGCGATAAAAAAATTCCCCCTCCGGATCACCATAGGGTTTCACAGTGGCCACTGGCACGATGGCCTCCGGAGCCCTGGTTCTGGAACGTACCACGCGGAAGTACTGATTGGTCTTATCACCCCGGAAGTACAGGTGCGCAAGGAACAGGTGCTCATACAGATAACGGGCAACCAGTTGATGCCGCTTGTCCGGCCGGTTGAAAAACTTCTCCCAGCGCGCCACCTGATCCGCCACCACAGGGGCCAGTGATGAGGCCATAGGCTTTACAGGGGCTCCGTTCGCCAGCCAGTCGCTCAGTAACCGGTATTCCCCATCAGTAAGCCCCGTGACGCCATAGGGCATACCCAGCTTCGGATGCTGCTTTTTGTATTCCGCAAACTCCTCCGGGCGCGGGCATTCATCCTCGCGGTAAATACCGATGGTGTAATCTTCAGTCAGAGGTTCATTCGGTACTACCGGATGTTCCCGGCCCAGATCAATCATGCCGGCCATCAGGGAATAGGCGGTGGCAGCATGCCCCCGGGATTCAACAAGATTCTCCAGAACGGAGAAAAAACCCTTGTTTCGCCACTCTGCTTCGGTAAGCGCATCCACGTGCAATCGGGTGGGCTCCATGTCCCTGATACGGGTGCCATTGTAAACCGCTTTTTCTGTAGCGCCCCGGATCACACCCTCCGGGTCTTCCAGCTTCAGCTGACAGGGGGCATCGTAGCAGGCATGACAGGCAATACATTTGGCATCAAAAACCGGCCGGATATCGCGCTCAAAATCCGGCACAGCCTCCGCCCGGGCCAAACCGCAAAAAAACAGAACCCAGGCAAAAACACTGCATAACGTGCGTGCCTTTGGTTTTACAGGGATCCGGCATGGGAGTTGTACAGAACTATCGCGGGAAAATATCAAGAGGAGTTACTACCCTAGGTATCGCCATTCAGGGGAGTCTGACGAAGTTAAACGCCTATCACGCCCCAGGCGTTACACCGGCCGCCAAAAGGTGCTACTTCGCGGCTCACTTCAGCTTGCATTTCAACAACAAAATCGTAGGTGAGTTTGCCCCGCACAACAAAGCAGAAATAGCCCTTGTCGATACCTTCGGCAAAATCATCCTCATCAGGGTGAATAACGACACCATTCGGAAAGCGCTTCTTCAGAAAGGTCGTCGCTTCTTCCGACAGCGGCCAGTCATCAAAGTCGATATTGAAATCAATATCCACTTCCTGATCGAAATCAAAACCGTCCTCCGCCAGTCGACGAAAAACATCCCCATCAGCATCCTGCGGCCAGTTCATTCTTGTTCCTCTTTTTCTGTTACCCGCACGTTCGGAATCAGACTCAACATAGCGAAAATGGTATCGCTGCACAACGTTGACAGGCGATAAAAATATCGGGCACAAAAAAGCCGGGCTGATGAAAAACAACCCGGCTTTTCTGTGACATATCGAATAGTGGCGTCCCCTAGGGGACTCGAACCCCTGTTACCGCCGTGAAAGGGCGGTGTCCTAGGCCACTAGACGAAGGGGACGCAAAGCGATGTAAATCGCTGGCTTGCTGCCCTGGTCCACCGTTGCCCCCGCCACCCGCAATCGGATGCAAGGGAAATAAACGCGTTAAGATCAAAGACTTAGGTTGACCAAACTGCCAGAGCGGGCGCAATTCTCACAGATAAGCATGAGCCTGTCAACAAAATACCCTGTTATTTTCAGGTGGCTGCGCCAGGGTGAATGAGGCCTCCAAAGCCGCCCTGTCCGGCTAACTCCTGCGAACAAACTGTTTTACGGGGTTATTATTTACGGTTGACCAGCCAGTCTATTCAGGGCAACGTAAGCTCCTTGACAAAACAAGAACACAGCATAGAGCACAGAGGGATACACCATGAACGCCGTCATTGAAGAAAAACCGGTCTCGGATACCACTGACTGGGCCCACCGGGCCGTCCAGAAACAGCGCACATTCTTCGAGTCGGGCGCCACCCGCAGTTACAAAGTGCGCATGAAACAGCTTCGAAAAATAAAACAGGCCATTGTGGACTACGCTGACGATATTGAAAAAGCCCTGAAACAGGATATCGGGCGCCCTCCTTTCGAAGCGCATATCGAAACCACCACAGCGCTGGATGAAGTCAAGCATGTCATGAAGCATCTCAAGAAATGGATGGCGCCACAAAAGGTGGGTACCACCTTCTTGGCCCAGCCCGGCAAAAGCCGCATCGAATCCACGCCCCTGGGGGTCACCTTTATTATGGGGCCCTACAACTATCCGTTTCTGTTGTGCATCCAGCCGCTGATAGGTGCTATCGCTGCTGGCAACACCGCCATCATCAAACCGTCATCACTTAACCCGGCTGTAGCGGATGTAATTGAGCGCATGATCGAGAACAACTTTGGTGAGGATTATATCAAGGTATTCAAGGGCAGTACCGAAGTCACCAACGAGCTGTTAAAGGAAAGGTTTGACCATATCTTTTTTACCGGCAGTCCGCGGGTTGGTCGGATTGTGATGGCTGCGGCCGCTAAACACCTGACACCGGTAACACTGGAACTGGGAGGCAAAAGCCCCACTATTATTCACAAGGATGCCAACCTGGATATCGCGGCAAAGCGAATCCTGTCCGGAAAAATGATGAATGCCGGTCAGACCTGCGTTGCGCCGGACCACCTGTTCGTGCATCAAGCCATCCGCAAGGAGCTGGAGCAGAAAATGGTGGCTTTTCTGAAGCAAAGCTATGGCGACAATCCCCAGGCCAGCCCTGATTTCGGACGCATTATCAATAGCAAGCACTTCAAGCGCATCAAAGATCTTATCGACCCTGAAAAAGTCATTGCCGGCGGCCAAACCGACGAAAGTGAGAACTACATTGCTCCCACCCTGATGACGGCGGTGTCCATGAACGATCCGGTGATGCAGGAGGAAATCTTCGGTCCGGTTTTGCCGATCATGGAGTACAGGGATTTGTCAGAGGTTTATGAGAAGGTAAAACAGCTTCCCGGACACCCGCTGGCGCTGTATCTTTTCACCGAAAGTGACGCTGTTGAGAAGGAGGTACTGGATAACATTCAGTTCGGCGGTGGCTGTATCAATAACACCATCATGCATCTGGCCAACTCTCACCTGCCATTTGGCGGGATTGGTGAAAGCGGCATGGGCAGCTACCATGGCAAGAAGTCCTTCGACACTTTCTCTCACCAGCGCAGTGTGCTGAAAGCGTCTACCCGTTTCGATATCAAATTGCGCTACGCCCCCTACAAAAACAAGGTGATGATCTTCAAAATGATGTTGCGATAGGCCTTGCCAGGGCAAAGAAAAAAGGGCCGCACGACGGCCCTTTTTTATTGGGTACTTTTTAGGGTGTGTTTCTTATCGGTGGTTCAGCCTGTGAGTACCCGTTCATTTGAGTGCTTGCCGCTCTTCCTTCAGCCTTTTCAATTTATTTCGCGCCTTTTCCAGTCTATAACGATGATTACTTTTCAGCTCACGAATTTTCTGTTCAAGGTCGCGCCGGCTTTGGCGGTATTCCAAGGATATCCTCGGGTGCTCAGTATAATGTGCGTGGTAAGTTTTTTCTTCCAGCGCCGCCAGTTTTGCATTCAGTTTATCGAGCTTTTCACGGAATTTTTCCCTGATCTGATCGATTTTGATCCGTTGATTTTCTACAGCCCTGTCCAGTTCCCGCTTTTGCCGATCTTTTTCCAGGGCCTTGGATACCGCCTTCATTGATTCATTGCTGAGCTGCGTGCCTGTCTTACCCGGACTCTGGACTTCTATCACTCGCGCCTCAGTTCCGCAGGGTGAGTCTGAAAACACCTCTTTACCATTTTCCTGACAGTGATATATCTCCGCATGGGCAAGTAAGGGCAACAGCAAAATAACCAGGGCGCTTTTCATGAATGTTTTCCTCTGATGGATGTAGCCTTGTCATCTTGCCCTGCATTTTGCCCTATAACGGTGCACTTCTTCCGTATCTGTGTAAGTCCTGTGGGCAGTATTTCACAGGATTGACGGTGAGCCTTTTCATTTCCCTGCCGAGCAGGTAAAACTGTTTGTGAAGGATCAGTTTCAGGAGAAATACCATCAACAAGCAACGGAAATTCCCGCCCAGGTGGTTGAACAAGGTGCTTCCCGAAAATGTTCTCAGCAATAAAAAAGATGAACAGCATCCCAGCCTGCGACGCAATACCGATGTCTATAAAGCCCGGCGCTGGTGGTTTGTCTCCAGAGTCGCGGTACCTTGCACGCTGCTGCTGGTGCTGGTGCCGGCAAAATGGAGTGTCATGGCAGCGTTTTTCCTTCTGTTTATCGGGCTGTCCTTCCTGGATGAACACTAAACAGGCCTGAAAACCAGACAACAGCTTACTGGTCCCCGGAATAACGCCGCTCAAGCCAGGTCCAGAAGCGCCTGAAACCTGAGTAAACCAGCAGCAAGCCGCCCAGGCCAAGACAAAAACCAAACAGACTTCCCGCGCCGAACAGGTAACCTATGAAGGCCACGAGAATAAGTCCTAATGCAATTTGGTTTATCCTTGAAACAGCGACCTTCACGGAACGACTCCTCCGGCATCAGATACCACTATTATGAATGATGATCTGCACACCTGAAAGTACCTGCTGATGAGGCCAATCAGGTTGGCTTTTAATCAGGCATGGTGATAAAGTTCTTGGATCACAATTACACGCATAAGGCACAAGGCTGTGCCACTTTAAGGACCGATATCACGTGACGAACAGGGATGGTTTTCAGGCAATGAACACGATGGATCGATTTTCACAGCTGATTGAATCTCACCACCGTATCATCACCCTTGTTTCTTTCGTTTTCATTACTTTGCTCGGCTTTGGCCTTGTAAACGCTCAATTTACCTCTGAATTGCGGGCCTACTTCAGCCAGGATAATCCCCAGCTCCGCCAGTTCGAAGCGTTGGAAAACGCCTTCAATAAGCAGGACAGCATCCTGTTCCTGGTGATTCCGGATAACGGCGATATTTACTCGGAATCTTCCGTCACATCACTGGCCCGCCTCACCGACCTGGCCTGGTCAATTCCCCATTCCCGCCGGGTAATCTCCTTAACGAACCTGCCAAAGACCGTAGCGACGGAAGATGAAATCACTTCCAACCCGCTGCTTGAAAAGCACCAGGACTGGGAGCCGGGACTGGGGGAGCGTCTTCGCCAACTTACCCTTAACGATCCACTGTACGAATCCGTGGCCAGCAGGCAGGGAAATGCGTCACTGGTGGTAGTGCCTCTGGAGCTGCCGGAAGGCGATCTGCGCTCCAGTATTCGCGTTGTGGAATCAGCAAAAACAATACGTGATCAGATACTGGCTGAAAATCCACACCTTACCATTCATCTCAATGGCACCGTAATAGCGAACTATTCCATTGAAGAAGCGGTAATCCAGGACATCAGCACGCTGATCCCCGCCTCCGGCGCGCTGATCTTTGCGGTATTGATGCTCCTGCTACGCGTATTGTCGGGCACCCTGTTAACCATGACCATTATCACCCTGACAACAGTGGGTACTTTTGGTCTGTTTTCCTGGTTTTCCGTGCCGCTGACCCCGGTATCCGGCACCATTCCCACGGTACTCACGGTAATTACTGTGGCAGACTGCATTCACCTGCTGATTACCTATTATCATGAGCTTTCTCTGGGGCACTCCAAGCGCCGCGCCGTCCGGCTGGCACTGCGGATTAACTTTATGCCCATGCTGATCACCAGCGTTACCACCGCTATCGGCCTTCTGTGTTTGAATTTTTCGGATTCACCCCCCTACCGCACGCTGGGCAACACCGTAGCGTTCGGGGCGATTCTTGCGTTCGTGTTGACGGTGGTGCTGCTGCCGGCCCTGCTGATGTGGCTGCCGGTTCCCGCCAGGCTCAGGGCCACTGCCACGACATCCTCGCTGAACCATTTCCGGCTCATGGAAAACTTGGGGCAATTCATTATTGGCCATAACCGCTGGATTCTGGGCGTTACTGCGGTTATCGCGCTGGCCCTGTCTGCCAACATACTGCAGATCAGGGTGGACGATCAGTGGGACAAATACTTTGATGACAGTTTTGCGATTACGGATTCCTTTGCAGAAATGGAAAACTATTTTGGCGGAGGTCATTTTGTGGATTTTTCCGCCGGCGCGGGGGCCGGACAGGGAATTTATAACCCTGATTACATGCGGGAACTGGATTCGCTTGCCATATGGTTGCAGCAACAACCGGAAGTCGGGCGGGTTGATACCTTTTCCAACCATATCAAGATGCTGAATCAGGCACTCAATGGCGGTGACCCGGCCCAATACCGCATACCCGATGACCGTGAGTTGATCAGCCAGGCCGTAATGCTCTACGAAATGTCATTACCTTATGGCATGAGCATTGAGGACCAGGTCAACACGGACCGGAGCGCCACCCGGATCACGGCATTCATGGACTCCCTGTCCTCGGAGGAAATGATTGAATTTGAGCAACGGGTACAAACCTGGGCTAACGCAAACCTCAGCACTCTTGAACTCAGCGAGGGCACGGGCATTGATCTGGTGTTTGCCCATATGGCGCAGCGAAATTCCCTGAAACTGCTCAGCGGCACCCTGCTGGCACTGGTTCTGATTTCACTGATTCTAGTGGCCGTGTTCCGCTCCGTTAAACTGGGACTGCTTTCCCTGGTACCCAATATCATCCCGGTGCTGGCTGCCTACGGCGTATGGGGTCTGACATCAGGCAAGGTGGACCTTGCCCTGAGTATCGTGGGGGCCATGAGCCTGGGACTTGTGGTGGATGACACCATTCATTTTCTGGCCAAGTACCGTTATGCCAGGCGTACACTGCAGCTGCGCACGCAGGACAGTATTTTGTACGCCTTTAAAACCGTGGGCCTGGCGATGCTGATCACGTCGGTGATACTGTGCCTTGGCTTTCTAACCCTGACGCTTTCCCACTTTCACCCCACCTGGAACATGGGCGTCCTGCTGGCAACCACCATCTCCCTGGCGCTGGTGCTGGATTTTCTGTTGCTACCCGGGCTGCTGATGCTGATCGACAGAGATAAAACCGATTTACCTGTGCTGGACCCATCCACCCTGGGTGGAATCAGGACACCCCAAAACGAACAGCATGCGGAATCCACCACCCCGGGTTGAGCGGAAGCGCCTCACTCCTGGTGATTCTTGAGTGGCAACAGCGAGACGAGAAACACAATCAAGGCACCGGCAAGGATACCAGCCAGCCCGTTATAAAGCGTGTGCACAACGCCCTGAAGTATCTCAATGTCAATCTGAATAAAATGAACCAGAGAAGCGCTTTCCCCCAGGTAATGTTCAAGGCTGTGGGTTAGAATACCGCCCCCCACCAGAAACATGGCCACTGTACCGATAACGGTGAGGCTTTTCATGATGGCTGGCGCGAACCATAACAGAAAGCGGCCAAGTCGCTCCAGTCCGCCCTCTTTTTCCACCAGGTAAATACCCATGTCATCGATTTTTACGATCAGCGCCACCAGCCCGTAAACCCCGATCGTCATGACAATCGCAACAAATGCCAGCGCAGTGGCCTGCTTGGCAAAGGGGTACTCACTCATAGTGCTTAATGCGATGACAATAATTTCCAGGCTCAGAATAAAATCAGTTTTTATCGCACCCTTTATTTTCTTTTTCTCAATCGCTACGAGATTCGCCTTGGGGTTGTCCACCAGCGCCTTGGCGGCTGCGTGGTCCTTATTGTTTCTGTGAGTGAACGAATGCCATACCTTTTCAGCCCCCTCAAAACATAGATAACAGCCACCCAGAATAAGAATTGGCGTAATCAGCGCCGGCAGCATAACGCTCAAGAGCAGAATCGCCGGCACAATAATGACCTTGTTCAGCATAGAGCCCTTGGCAACAGCCCAAACCACCGGCAACTCCCTGCTTGCTCTGACCCCACTGACCTGTTCTGCGTTAACCGCCAGATCATCACCCAATACACCGGCTGTTTTTTTCGCCGCCATTTTTGACATCACTGAAATATCGTCCAGCAACGTAGCAATATCATCCAATAGCGCGAGCAGTGATCCAGCTGCCATAACAACTCCCTTATCAATGAATTTATCGGTACCTGGAACTTAAAATCGAGTTCAGGGCGCGAATTATACTATATTCCCTGAGGATTCGTTCGCTGCATAGCGGCCCCTGAGCCCCAAGGGGCACACGAGACCACTGACTGACTAGTCATGACAGTGTGTTATGCTGGCTAAATTATTTAGTGGTCGATTACAATACCCGCACTTTAAGGATTTACAGAGAGTAATCATGGCTCATGTTGCATTCGTAGTGGAGCGTCGATACCGTCAGCCCGCGCTGGAAAACACCACCGACCTGACAGAACAGCTGTATGTTCCCACATTTATGCACCTGATCGCTCTTGCGCTCATCAAGCGTGGTCACCAGGTGGATATTTACACGAATGTGGCTTCGGCAATTGAGCGTGACGCTATCCATTACAGGCCCATATCCCACAACCGCGCTGATAATCGGGCAGACCTGGTGGTTGTTCATAACGGTGCCCGCGACCTGCGCCACTTCATTTTCAGGCGAGCAGCGGTCTGGCAGCATAATGCCACCACCCTGTCCAAATCCTGGAAGCGTGGCGAACTATGGGAATTACTCAGATACCGCCCCGATCTGATCTGCCTGTCTGAAGACGCCAGAGTCAAAACACCCCGCTGGCTACCCTACCGGAAAAAACACGTTATTCCTCATGGCATTAATCACGCTTTTCTGGAGGCAGCAGAGGCCACACCCGACAGAAAGAAAAAACGAGCGTTTTTCGCTTCCCGGCCATCACGGAATCTTGATTTTCTGATCAGAGCCTGGGAAACACATGTTCATCCTGCAATCCCGGAGGCTGAACTGGTTATTTGCGGCCCCCCGACCAATAAACCCTTTCCTTTCGATCAACAGAGACTGAGCCAGTCCGGGATTCAGTTCGTGGGCAGCCTGAACCTAGGTGAGCTGATTGAACTGGGCAAAACATCAAGAATGCTATGCTATCCGGGTCATGAAGCAGAAACCGGGTGCCGTGTTGCGCTGGATGCCATCGGCATGGGGCTGCCCATCATCACCTGCGGAATCGGCTCATTAAAAGACCTGGTGTACCATGACAAGAGTGGCTATATCGAAACCGATGAGGCAGCTTACGCCCGGCGGATCATTCAATGTATGAATGACGACACCCTCTGGGCGCGTCTGTCAGAGAACGCGTGCCAACACCCCTGGCGACAATCATATGACGAGAATGTTCTCCTGTGGGAATCCGCATTCGAGCTGAAATAAATACACCGTATCGCAGACCCCGTCACATTGCATTCTATAAAACATGGATACTCCCGGTATGAGCTACACTTTACCATTATGACAATGCTAAGCTTTAGGTTATCTGAGGATTGCTAATTCACCTTCGTCAAGGATCTGGACATGTCGAACGAAGAGATACTTGCCAAAATAAAGGCAGATGAGCTCTTCAAATCTATTATGGATAACGCGCCGCTGCTGATCTCGGCAAAGGACCTTGAAGGTAACGTTATCATGGCAAACCGGCGCTTTGAGCTGCTGGAGGGTTACGATGCGGCCAGTTTTGTAGGCCGGAATGTGTATGATCTTTTTCCGAGGGATATAGCAGAGAAGCTTTGGAGTAACGATCTTGCAGCCCTGAACAGCCGACAGCAGGTGACTGTTGAGGAAACCGTTCAGCACAAAGATGGCAGCAACCATACCTACCACACCGTCAAGTTTCCACTCTACGACCAGCAAGGCGAGCCCTGTGCGGTGTGTGCAGTTTCCTACGACATCAGCGATGTCAAACATGCTGAACAGATCAGCCATCAGGATGACCTGACCTCACTCTACAACAGGCGCTTTTTTAACAAGACGTTCACACTTGAGATGAACCGGGTAAAAAGGTCCACCAGCACACTGAGGCTGATGCTGCTGGATCTGGACCACTTCAAGGATTACAACGATTCGTTCGGTCACGAAGAAGGTGATCGCGCCCTGGTACTGATCGGCGATACCATAGCAAAAACCTGTCACCGGGCCAGTGATTTCTGTTTCCGCATCGGCGGCGAGGAATTTACTATTATCTGCACGGTTGACCACCCCGATAACGTTTATGAGCTGGCAGAGAAATTGCGCCGCGAAATCGAAGCCCTCGCAATAAAACACCCCCAGAATCAGCCCTACGGCGTTATGACCTGCTCAATCGGTGTTGCCACCTGCGTTCCGAGTCAGGCCGAACCTACTCAAAGTCAGCTCTACAGCCTGGCGGACAAAGCCATGTATGAGGCAAAGCGGGCGGGTCGGAACACAGCGAAAACAGAATCATTCCCTTAGCCTTGCTGCATACAAACGATTTCCTCATCCCACCAGGTCAGCAATGTCCGGAAAAACTGTATTTCACTACCGTGTCAGTTGGGGTATATTTGCACAACACGGCTCGTAACTGAAAAACCAGAGTGGACAAAGGATGTTAGTGTGATTAATAAGTTAGCAGGAGTAATTCTTATGGTTTTTTCTGTCAATGCGCTTGGGGGCATCAACCCCTATTCCATCGACTTTAGTGCCTAGGGTGACAGCAAGCCGGAATTAATGATGGGCCTGTAGCTCCTCAAGCCTTGAATACGCCCTTTGTGAGCAGCGTCAGGGGCACAAGATGCCAGCAACAATAAGCGGGAAACATGCAACTTATAAAAAAAACCCGGCTCGTTCTTGAAACATCTGAAGCCACAAGAGTGTATGAAGTAGAAATTACCGAGCGGTCGACAGACAGAGAAGAACGGTTTTTGGTAAATTTCCGTCACGGCGTAAAAGGTAAATCACTCAGAGAAGGCACCAAAACCTCATCTCCTGTAAGCCGCGATGAGGCGGAGAAAATCTTTGCCAGCATTGAGGTGGCAAAAAGAAATGACGGTTATCATGCTGAAGGCGAATCGCCGGCCAGTAACGCAGAGTCGAGCGAACTGGCAGCTGAAACAGCAACCCCCACCACCCTTGAAGACCGGAACAGAGAAATAATTGCTCACCTGCATCATCAGCTGCAGCAACTACGGAATAACAGTGCCGAGCATGCAAAAAGACGCTCGCGGATTGTATGGCGCCTGACAGAACTGCAGGACAGCGCCTGCCTGCCTCTTATAAAACCCCATATCGGCCGCGGATTCTGGCTGGAGGACTACACCATCGCCTGGGCACTGGGTATTCTGGGCAGCCAGTCCGAGCAGAACGAACTTCACCGCCTGCGCAGCTCAGAGCACAAGGCCGTGAGCGCTATCGCATTCGAGGCCCAGCTGAAGTTAACGGATCCCTCAGGCCGCGCAACTCTGCTGCAGCCCATACTCAACAGCCTGCCCAATGACCTGCAGGCACTGGCAGATGCCGGGGACACCAAAGCCCTGAGCCAGTACCTTGACTCCTGGCTGCTGCAGGATAGTGGTGATCAGAACGCGCGCCTCAAGGACCTTTATCTGCTCTGCATTGACCGGCCTGTGCTCCATCAGGCCCTGTTGACATGCTGTGAACTTGTTCCTTTCGAGCCCGGTTATTTCAAAGGTATCCGGTACCTGCTGAAAGCCTCCGAATTCCGCAGAGACGGCGCGATGTTCGGGGTGCTCACCCGGCGCATTGAAACCACCAGGCCCTATTTCAACAACACCTGGGATTACGCCTATATTCCCGGGGAGCGAAGACCACTGAAACCCTCGCGCGAGTTAAAGCGCAAGGATTCCAGACTGGCCTACTCCCATAAAACACGGCAATACCTGCGTCGCCGCAGCTGGCGCGTATTGCGACGACTCGGTACAGCAGGCAGCCCCGACTACACCGGGTTTGCTGTGGGTATCCTGAATGCCATGGATGACGAACTCGATACCGGAGCCCGCCCACCAGCAAGCCATCAATGGAACACGTCAACCCCGCACTATGGCGACTATGCGGGATTTCTGGCGTTCAACCATATATTAAGAGAAAACAATCCCCGGTATGTGCTTTCCAAAAGCGGCCGTGCCTGGGAGTTTTACCCTGATACGCCAGCACCCGCCAAGCGCCACGAAGCCTTTCCGACACTGTGGGATCAACAGCCGGAGCTGTTACTGAACCTTCTGCTGGAAAACCGTTGCGCACCGGTTCACGAGTTCGCCTGTAACGCATTAACCGCCAATCGCAAATTTCATAGCAGCATTGACGCCGAAGCCCTTGGCACATTGCTTAACTCCCGCTACCAGTGCACCGCGGAATTCGCGCTTGGTATCGTCAGAGAACGACTTGCAGAAGGTGGTGTTGGCTCTGACCTTATCGTGGCATTAGCCAGCTCCGCTTTTTCTGAGGCCAGAAAACTGGCAACAGAGATTCTTAGCCACCAATCCGAAAACCTGATGGCCGACCTGCCTTTGATCGCCAGGCTTTTACTGGTAGATCAGGAAGATATACGGGCCTGGCTGAAAGGCTTCATGGAAAGCTTTCACCCTGATGAAAAGCAACAGTCAGAACTGCTGGATATTGTGCTGTCCCACGGGAGTGAGCAGCAGCTTACTATGGAAACCGCTGCGCTTATCCTCACAATCACCCGGCAAAAGCTGCCACAGGCCGCGGAATCATTACCGCTGAATTCCCTGCCCCGGCTGTTATCCAGTCAGTGGCAGGGAAATCAGTGGCTGGGTGGCCAGCTCCTGCTAACGAACAGAACAAGCTATGCGGATATACCCGCCTCGCTCCACTCGTTAATAGCCGAGTCACCTTTTGAAGAAGTCCGGGCCATCGGCATTTCCCTTTTAAGCAAGCAACCAGATCATGAGCTGCTGAAACAACCCCAGGCACTTCTGGACATTTTCACCCATGGCAACAACGCAGAGCGTGCTGCGGTAACGCCGGTTATCGCGCGCCTTGGCCAGCGGGATGACGGATTCCTGGATCTTTGTGTGTCTGAACTTTTACCACTGGCTTTCAGATCAGAAGCTCAGGAGGGATTTCACCGGGATCTGGAGAACCTGTTTAAAGGCCCGCTCGAGACCACCTGGCCCCGAGTTGATAAAGACCTGCTTTGGCGCATGCTGCAGGCAAAATCCCGGGCAGCACAAAACATCAGTGCGGCGATCCTGAACTCCAGAACCGGCAAGCGTGCCGAGGTGCTTTCAGTGCGACAATGGGCCACCCTGGCCAATCATGACCTGGCAGAAGTGCGCGCATGGTCCCATCAGGCCTATAACGACAATCTGGAACGCATAAGGGAACAGGCTATTGATGCCTTTCGTATCTTTAACGCAACCTGGCCAGACAGCCGCGAGTTCGCCATGGAATTTTTCCGGGAGTACTTCCCGGAGGAGCGATGGACGCCGGAGCTGATCGTTGCCCTGTGCGACAACCCTCATGATGATGTTCAGGCATTCGGACGTGAAATATTACTGAGAAACTTCCACAACGAAAAAGGCACTGAATACCTGCTCATGCTGAGTCAACACCCTTCCCTGAACGTCCAGCTGTTTGTTACCGGCTTTCTTGAGGAACAGGCTAGCGGTGATCCCGCCACTATTGAACGTCTTGAGCCCTTCTTTGTCAGTGTACTGAGTAATGTTAATAAAGGCAGGGTCAGCAAGGATCGCGTGCTTGAGTTTCTGATTGAGGAGGCCCGTCACAGCGAGCCCGTGGCCCGGCTAACCGCGAACATTCTGTCAAGACAGTCCCTGACCATTGTTAGCAAAGACCGGGCCCGGATGGTTTCCGCCATGCTGCTGCTTGGCCGACTATACCCGGATCTTGAATTACCGCTGACACAAAAACCCCTTCGCAGCACCCATGCCCAGGGAGTTCATTAATGGAGTTTCGTTACCGTTACCCCGGGAACAGCCAGGTTTCCTCGGACCCCACAGCCACCGCTGTTTCTTTTGCCCCCGATACCCTGAGGCCGCCGACCTTTTTTGTGGGCCAGCTGGACCGCAAACTGCCCTTTCGTGAGGCGATTTCTGCGCTGCATAATGTGGTTGTGTCGGACATGCGGTTCAAACCCAAAGATCGTACCGATTACAATGAATGGCTCAAGGAACAGGAGCAGCATTTGCTCGCGGAATTCATCGCCAGGAAGTCATCTGTTGAAGCCCGGGTCAGTGAACTCAGATCAGAACTGAACACCATTAACCGCAGCTGCAACAAGGTACTTCAGCCCTATTACAAGGCTCAGGCTGACTATTTTAAATACCTCTACAAACATGATCGCGATGCCTGGATTGTGCTTGACCCTGTCATCACCATCAACCCGGACGAACTGTTTTTTGAATGTTTCTCCGAGGACGAATCCTCCTACGGAAAATTAAGCTGCCGCTTCGGCGCATTCAAAAACATCTCAGAGAACGCCTGCGGCACCACCAACATCGATTACTCTGAGGGGCTGTATCAGGAGTTCCAGAAAATACGGGATTACCGAGATACCACGCTGTCTGTAGACCCCAGCGGATTTGAAGTCGCAACCAGCGGCAGCGATGCCTATGAGGAGAAAAAAATTGATCTGCCGGACAGCTGGGTACGCGGCTTCCTGCAGGTAAGCTCAGCCATGACGCTCCCCACCACCTCCTTTCGCCTGCATCCGATGGATGTCCACAATATTTGCCACCTGCTGAAGCGACAGAAAGAACGGGTTGGCCCGCGCGCCCTGCGGTTTGAACTGGAGCCCGGAAAACCCGTTGTTATTCATTTCGAACCCTGGAACCACAGGCTGGAATGCCCAAGGTCTGTGTACACCGGTAATGAATCCCGTTCTGTAAGAGTCTGGGGCCGCCGGCGACTCCATATACTGGAGCGCCTGATTCCGGTCAGCAGCCATTTCGACGTGCACTTACTGGGTGATGGCATGCCATCCTTCTATGTCGCCCATATGGCGGATATGACCTTCACGCTTGGGCTGTCCGGCTGGAGTGCCAACGACTGGTCCAGGATGGGCAATTTCGATTTGCTGTCCGCCAGGCAGGATGTTGACGAACTAACGCTGAAACGCATCTACAACGCCCTCAAAAGCCAATGGGTAGCCACACCACAATCGCTCAGCCAGGAACTCCAGCTGGATCCGTCCCTGATCCAGTCAGCGTTAACCATTTACAGCCAGCATGGCCAGGTACTCTACGACATAACGCAAAATGTTTATCGAATACGGGAGCTGTCCCGTGAGCCCCTGCCCTTTAACGAACTCCGCTTTGTGAATGACAGGGAAGAAAAAGCCAACCGCTTTATCCAGGCTCATCTGGTTGAGTTGGATCTTGTGGAAAGCAACGAATCGGGTACCCGTCTTAGAGGAACGGTGAAAGACAATGCCAGAGATCATCAGGTCAGCCTTTTTATAGATAACGATTTGCGACTGAAAGATGGCAGCTGCCAGTGTCATTTCTTTGTGCATAACCGGCTCAGAAAGGGCCCCTGTGAACACATGCTGGCTCTGCGCCTGCATAGCGTGAATGAGATTCAACAGGCCGCAGGAGCCGCTGCTCATGGTTAACCTGATATTGTTGTTGCTGGCAGTTGCCACGCCCATCGCAGTTGTTATACTCTGGCTTCGCGATCGCTTGACCAGTCTACCTTGCTTTCTGAATGGTGGATCGCCATTCTTGCTCAAAGACCTGTCACGCGTCACTGGCTCGATCTTTACTGGGCCGTATTGCACCTACTATCGCTATTGCGGATTGGCTTTCATAAAGCCAATAAGCGATAGTAGGTGCATACGGCGTCGAGTTGATCGATCAAGTACCGGGAATTCTACGATGGGATTTCTGGTCAGGCGGTCGCCCCCTCTTACCCTTTCCGGAAATACTCCCCTTTTTTTACTGTTCACCTTTAACGGGAGCGCATGGAATGCCTGATCCCCAGCAAGGCCAGCAAAAAAAGCTGACCCGCCAGGAACTGTATCAACGGATTCGTGAAACCAGTAAAGACGAATACATTCTTGAGGAAATGATTCGTCTGGGATTCTGGCCCGAACACCAGGACAAGCCTACGGTTGCAGAGGAACTTATAAAGCGCAGAGCCGAGCTGATGGCCGAGCTTCGCCAACTGGGTATACAGCAGTCGCTTTACCAGGATCCGGAAAAAGCGCTGGCGGAACTGCACAAACAGCGAAAAAAGCAGGCACTGGAGCGGAGGGAGGAAACCCGCCGCAAGCGCAACCAGGAGCGGTACGACAGAAAAAAAGCCTGGTTCGATAAAAACCAGCGCAGCATCACCTATCTGGGGGAAGGCTCCGCGCCGGAATTGACGGACGGTGCGTCAAAAACCGAACGACTGGACAAACATGGCCTGCCGCACCTGGAAAGTCCGGCGCGGTTGGCTGATGCCATGGGGATCAAACTCCATGAGTTGCGTTTTTTGAGTTACTACCGGGACGTGGCACGGCTCGATCACTATCAACACTTTCAACTGGTCAAGAAATCCGGCGGGAGCCGCCGTATCGCTGCGCCAATGCCACGGCTGAAACGGGCACAATACTGGATACTGGCCAATCTACTGGAGCCGGTTCCGGTTTCAGATACAGCTCATGGATTTATCAGGGAGCGATCCATTGTTTCCAATGCCTCTCCTCACTCAGGCCAGGCGATTGTGATCAATATGGACCTGAAAGACTTTTTCCCTACCATCACCAGAAACCGCGTTAAAGGCCTGTTCCATCAGCTCGGTTACAGTGAACAGGTAGCCGCCATAATCGCCAATCTTTGCACTGCGCCCGCCCGGGATATTGTTGAACTGGATGGGCAGACCTATTACGTGGCTGCCGGGGAACGCAGCCTGCCTCAGGGTGCCCCTACCAGCCCTGCCATCAGCAACCTGATCTGTCGTAATCTGGATAAACGGATCAGCGGCGCCATTGCCGATCTGGGCTTTGTTTATACACGCTATGCGGATGATTTGACGTTCTCGTTATCCACTAACGATGGCGCCGATGAAAAAATCAAAAAGCTGTTCTGGCGTGTTAAATCAATTATCAACGACGAGGGCTTCACAGTACACCCCGACAAAACCCGGGTAATGCGCGCCCATCAGCGCCAGGAAGTTACCGGTATCGTGGTTAACGAAAAGCCCTCGATAAGCCGCAAAACATTAAAGAATTTCCGGGCATTACTGTTCCAGATTGACAAAGACGGGCCGGAAGGTAAGCGCTGGGGTAATGGCGAACTGTTCGCATCCATTGAAGGGTTTGCCAATTACGTGGCAATGGTAACCCCTGAAAAAGGCATTCCGCTGCAAAAACAAGTGGCTCACCTTAAACGCAAGAATGGCTTTAACGTCAAACATGGCCGTGTTCTGGCTCTTAACAAACGGCTTATGCGCATCAAAGCTGCTGCCGGGGAGGATCCCAGAGACAACTGGTGGCAGCCTGCATTGCCGGCACCACCTGTACTGGAAAAAACACCACAGCAAATAGCAACAGAAAAGCAGGCTGCGAAAAGTGCGAATGGTAACGCGGACCAGGCCGGCCATAATCCCCACACGCAGGCCGGGAACGGCGACCCGGCCCGGAAAGGATCAATGCCTGCTACTCAATCAGATGAATTATCCATCAAAATTGCCAGGGCCATGATCTTTATGTCGGTTCTGATTCTTATCCTGTTGTTATTAAAACTTTGATAGTTAAGGTCAGAGCAGCAATCCGGATCCATTAGCCGTCAGTTGCGGTAGGCATCCACGGCTTTTTTGATTTCATTGCGGGCTTCTTCAACATCACCCCAGCCTTCAATCTTCACCCACTTGCCTTGCTCCAGGTCTTTGTAGTTCTCGAAAAAGTGCTCAATCTGCGCAATCAACAGCGCGGGCAAATCCTGAGCATTTTTTATATGGCTGTATAAGCCGGTGAGCTTATCGTGGGGTACAGCCAGCAGTTTGGCGTCCTTACCGGATTCATCAGACATGTGCAGCACACCAACCGGACGCGACCGGATAACACAACCGGGCTGAAGCGGATATGGGGTAACCACCAGCACATCCAGTGGATCACAATCCTCGCCAAGGGTATTGGGAATGTAACCGTAATTGGCCGGATAGAACATCGGGGTCGCCATAAAACGGTCCACGAACAGGGCATGGCTGTCCTTATCAATCTCATATTTGATGGGATCGCTGTTCGCCGGGATCTCGATGACAACGAATATATCATCAGGCACGTTTTTTCCCGCAGGTACGTTATCGAAATTCATTGAGCCACCTTTTATTGTTTGTGAATAAGAATGCAGCGTCCATTCGGCGCTGTGTTGTTCGAATGACAGGATAGAAATGGGCCTTGAATATTTTTACTATAACGGCTCATCGCTTAATACTGTCACTGCGCCTCGCTCTCCACCAACCCCCTAGTCAAGTGATCCATCGTAATCTCGCTGAAAGCCACCACTTTACCACCATGTTTACCTGCAAAGGCTGCGGCTTCGCTGCGGACGGCGAATGCCGCCAGGGTCGGACCCATCGCTCCTTTCCGTCCGGAACCGACGACATAGAAGGCTTCACGGGCGTTAATCAGCGCGGTGTCGTTCGGGTTTTCCCAGTCGGACCGGGCCATATCATGCACGTACAGCGTGTGATCGCGATTGATATTTTCCGGTTGGAGCAGCCAGGAAAACATATCTCTTGTGGAGCAGAATTTAAGGACATGATGTGATTTTTCGACTATAACCTGGCCTTTAGGACCGGGGAAATTGGAAATAATCATTCCACAGACATGACACTCGTCTCCGTGCCTGAAAGAAACCGGCTCGGGTTTTGCTGTGGGCTCTTCCTTTTTTTCGGTACAGGCAAAGACAGTTAAACAAACCAACAGGATGAGCAGTGAGTTCACTTTGATGTTATTCATCAGGCAACTCCATTCAGATACGACGATGTTGGAAGAGCAACAGTGCGCCCATAAGAGGTACTGCAAACCACATGATCAGAGCCGCCCAGAGCCCGCCAGCGCCAAAAGGAAGATCAGCGCCAAGGCTAAGAACACCGCTGAGCTGCGCGGCAGCATCAAACGCGACAATATTGAGCAGCCGGTAAATATCTGTGGGGTTGAGCAGCAGCAGCCAGGGCATCAGATCTGCGCTGAACCTCCCTTCACTTGCCACCAGTATGCCCAGCAACATCAGATCAAATATCAACACGAAGAAAAACCAGATTGCCAACGCCAGGCCAGCTGCCACGGGCTTTTCACTGACTCTCACACTGACCCCATACGCTAGTGCTATAAAACCCCAGCCCAACAATACGGTGGACGCAATGAACCTAAGCATAGCCACCAAAAGACTGCCAATGTCTACATCTTCTACCAGCAGGGCGATAGCAACACCAGCAACGCCAAAACCAATCAGGGTAGCCAGCGCCAGGGTCAGACCATGCCCGAGAAACTTGCCAAGCAATAATTGAGTGCGGCTCAACGGATAGGTCAACAGCAACAGCAGCGTACCGCCCTCGTCTTCACCAACAATGGCGTCGTAGGCCAGCAACAACGCGATCAATGGAATCAGAAATATACCCAGACTGGCCAGGCTGGCGATGGTAGCAGGCGTTGAGGCATAACCCACGTGACCCGCCGCAGCTGCACCAAACCAGGCAATACCCAGCGCCAGGGTGGCAAATACGATAGAAATCGCCATCAGCCACCGGTTCCGGAAACTGTCATAAAGCTCCTTTCGCGCAATGGTCCAGATACCTTTCATCGGCTGCCTCCCCTGTGAGCCAGATCACCTGGACCAATAAAATGTACATAAATGTCTTCCAGAGTGGGCTGGTGGATATCAATATCCCCTACTTCACCGGATGCCAATATCGTTTGCAGTAAAGCCATCTTCTCCGTGGCCGGCACTTTCGCCCTCAAACGCCCATTCTCTGTCCTGATCATCACGTCGTTATTGTTTGTACCCACTGCCTGACGGACGACTTTTTCCAGTAATTCCATTTCATTGACCGGATCCAGCAGCAGAGTTACCGGCATATTCGCCTGAGACCGCAAAGCAGCCAGATCGCCTGCGGCCTGCAATGCGCCATTGGTGAGGATAGCGGCGCGATCAATGTAAGGTTCAACTCCCGGTAATACGTGGGAACACAGCACAATACCCGTGCCGGCATCGCACAAATCACGGAGCAGCCGGTATAAATCTGCGGTGGCAACCGGGTCCAGCCCTACGGTGGGCTCATCCAGTATCAGCAGCTTCGGTTTGCCAAGCAATGCCTGCGCAAGCCCAAGACGCTGACGCATGCCTTTGGAGTAGGTCTTTGTCCGGGCATCCATGGCATCACCAAGACCAACCTGTTCCAGCAGCGATGGCACCTGTTGCCGCGGGGCGCCTTTAAGGCGTGCGAAATGACTCAGGATCTCATGCCCTGTAAGTTGCGGATAAAACATCACGTTTTCAGGCAGGTAACCAATATGCCGGGATATCTGAGGATCGCCCGCGCGACCACCGAGGACGGTTACAACGCCTGACGCCGGCTGCATCAAACCCAGCACCAGCTTGATGGAAGTGGTCTTTCCGGCACCATTATGACCAAACAACCCGAGAATTTCTCCGTGGTCCAGTTGCAGATCCACACCTTGCAGCACTTCATGCTTATCGTACCGGAAACTTACATTTTCAAGCTGAAAACAACTCATCAATGCTCCTTCCGCAGATCAGCAGGAGGTCGCATCAAAGGGTGCGAATCAGAGACACCAGCAGCCTTAACAACCGGAAAAGCATCCTGTACCCAGCGTAAGGCATCCACCGCAGGGCTGAACATCAGGACTTTTGCCTCCGGATATTTCCAGAGCAACCGGTCTACATTATCGTTGGGCTCATAGGGTACATCCCCAATACCGTCCTGATCCCGATCCCACCCGAGATAATCACTCCAGTAGTTACCTGCGTCATCACTGGACCATTCCTGGGTGCGGGTAGCCACATACTTGACCTGGCGCTGGTTGTTGACGAAGGCGTTACCAAAAATCCGGTTATCCTCCGAACCTGCTGTCAGGTGAATACCAATATTGCTGTTAGCGAAATAGTTACCTGCGAAGGTGTTGTACAACGAATTGTAAATAAACACCGCTTTGCCTTCAGCCCCCGAAATTGCGATCCCCGCCGTCTGCCCCTGAGACACACCCTCTACCACATTGCCTCTTAGTTCAGACTGGGTAATGAAGTTCATCAGAATCCCGTAGTTCTCATCATTGACAGACCGGTTATTAAAAACACGCAGTCGCTTGCTTTGCATCAGCGCATAGCCGGTTCGGGTACCGTAGGTACTGTTATTCTCCAGCAGGTTATTCATGGAATACATGTAATGAATGCCATAACGCAAATCGGATATCTCATTGCCGCGGATGGTGTTGTTATTCGCCGTCTCAATGTAAATCCCGTCCCGTGTCTGGCGAATACGGTTTCCCTCAATCAGCGCACCGGTGGTATTGAACAAATGAATGCCATTTCCCCTATCCTGAGAACGGATACTGGCGTTTCCCCTGACAATATTATTCCGCACCGTCACGTCTGGCGTAGCGTCCAGCCAGATGCCAAACGCCGGTCCATTGAGGTCATTGTTTTCAACTATCGTCTCGCGCGCTTCCCTGTGAACAAAAATCCCGGCATCCAGTTCGTTCAGGTCACCACCCCAGTTCCTTATCAGGCAACTAGTCAGTGTTACCTGTTTCGCCAATATGCGTACCGCCACCCCCTGCCCGGCTGCGTCGACTAACGTGTCAGGCTGGCAGGATACAGTAACCCCTGGCACCCGAATAGTGAAAGACGAAATCTGTCCGGCGGGCAGCGTAATAGCCCCCCCCGGTGTCAGTGCATCAAGGTCATCCTGAAGGGCTGCTTCCGCTATCAGCGGTAAAAGCATGACGGCGAAAATCATCCCGCAAAGCAATAGTTGGTACATCAGGCGCTTACCACGCAGGAAAAACCAGAACTTGCCATCTGGTGCAATTCAACCCGAGCTTCGCCAGAGCCCATCAATGGGCCCTGGCAATCGCGGAGACGGTCAGGCCTTTTCGACCAGCATGCGGCCACCCATCTCCATGTGCAGCGCGTGACAAAACCAGCTGCAGTAGTACCAGTAAACCCCGGGCTTTCCGGCTGTAAAGGTCACTGAAGCTGTCTGCTGCGGGCTGATCTCCATACTTACCCCATGATTTACCAATATAAAACCATGAGTGACATCTTCAATCGTATCCTGATTGGTCACGTAAACCGTGACTTCGTCGCCCTCCTTGACCTTGAACTCGGTCATTCCGAATTGCGGCGCTATAGAGGTCATGTAAACCCTGACCTTCTTGCCATCACGAACGATCTTGTTATCGGTTTCCAAACTCACGCCATCCTTCTTCGCCTGACTGACAGCGGTAGCAAAGTAGGGATCCTTGCGGTCATAGATCTTTTTGGTTTTAATCTGGTCACGACGCACCAGAATACAGTCGTGGGGCTCGGCGTATGTCGGCCCGTCATGGACGAGTTTCATTTCCTCGCCGGAAATATCAATCAACTGGTCGTTCTCCGGATGCAGTGGGCCCACCGGCAGGAAACGGTCCTTGGAAAACTTGGAAAGCACCACCAGCCATTTGCCATCAGCGTCTCGGGACTCAGTTAATGACGCATGGTTGTGCCCCGGCTGATAATGAACATCCAGTTTCTGCCGTATGTAGTTTACCTTTTCACCGTTATAATGCTTGATGGCATCTGCAATGTTCCACTTACACACCACGCTGTCGATAAATAAAGTGGTGTAAGCATTACCACGCCCGTCAAACGTAGTATGCAATGGCCCAAGTCCAAGCTCCGGTTCGGCAATCACCGGATCACGCGGTTTGATCTTCCCGGCGAACAGATCGTCCAGGCGATCAATGGCGATGATTGACACGGTTGGTGAAAGCTTGCCATTGGCAATGAAATATTTGCCATCCGGAGACGTGTTTAACCCGTGAGGATTCTTGGAAATAGGGATATAACGGGTTAATTCAGAATCTCCCCTTCCATCGACCACAGGAACTTTTGAATCACCAATGGTCTTGAACTTTCCGGTTTTGACAGCTGCTTCAATCCGATCAATATTGAACACCACAACCCAGTCACGGTCAGCACGCATTGTGCCGGCCAGATCTGCAGCTTTTTCTGAATTGTAACAGGTGGAAGCAGCATACTTGCCCGTATAATCGGCGTCGGTATTATCCAGGTTGCCATCGACAATTACCTGCCAGGCCACTTCCATCGTGTCAGCATTAACTGCGTTAAACATCGTATAGCTTTTTTCCAGACTGTACTCGCTGCCGTCGTTCGGTTGCGGAACCACAAACTCGGCGTTACAGAATACGTACTTGGTACGGGGCACCTTCTGCAAACGCAGGCCATGAATAGCCTGCACATTAGGAATGTGGGTAACCTTGTCTGTTTTCATGATGTCCATGCGAATCCGGGCTACCCGGGTATTTGCCTTATCATTGATAAACAGATACTTGCCATCGTAACGGCCATTGGTCATAGAGATATGAGGGTGATGACAATCACCATTGAGGTACTGGCGGTCGCCGCCCAGAATTTCCTTACTCTCATTGGTGATCCCCCAACCACTGGCGGAATCCACATTGAACACAGGAATACGCATCAGCTCCCTCATGGAGGGAATACCCAGCACCCGCACCTCGCCCTGGTGGCCGCCACTCCAGAAGCCGTAATACTCATCAAGCTCACCGGGATGCACCACAGCATTCTGGCGAGCCTCTTTGGCCGCAGCCGCAAAGGTCTCCCGGCTCATCACCGCAGATCCGAGCCCGGCAGCGCCGGAGACACTCGCTAATGCCGCAGCTCCCATAAAGCTGCGCCGACTTTTACCGTTCTCC
>JAWVYU010000004.1:0-43046 GCA_033722575.1 Ketobacteraceae bacterium
GGGGATGGCTATTTCGTCAATACGGCATCGGCAGCGGGCATAGTAAACGCCCCCACCATGAGCTCCTACAATGTGACCAAATCCGGTGTCATTTCGCTTTCCGAAACCCTGCGCGCTGAATTGCATGGTGACAATATCGGTGTTTCTGTGGTCTGCCCCACTTTTTTCAAGACCAACCTCAGCGAAACCATGCGCTCCGATGATCCCGGCACCAGAACCTTTGTGGACAAGCTCATGAGCAAGTCCCGTATCACTGCCGATGACATTGCCGATGATATTTTCGATGCCGTTGCCAAAAGAAAATTCTGGGTTCTGCCCCACCGGGACGGACGCCTGATGTGGTACGCAAAACGATACCTGCCGGGCCTGTTCAGCTGGGGCGTTGCCCAGGGCTTCAAACGGATGCAGCGATCCCAGAGGCGCTATGAGAGAAAGATCAGGGGTGCCGGGAACGGCTAATGATGGCGGTGAGCGCGGTTAACACTGAGAGTGCCAGAGTTTCTTCAGGTAGCCCTCAATAGCAAACACATGCTCATCCACCTCGTTCAGTGAGCGCAACGCCTCCGCCAGCTGCAACACGTAATCGGCATTGGTTCCGCTGGGCCCACGGCAACGGGCAATATGCCGTGCTATTTCCTGCTCGGAGGCTTCCCCAAGATAGGCGGCATTATCGTCTGATGCCACATACATCAGCCCCTCTGCCCGCTCATTATTCTGAAACCTCATGGGAACCCGGAAGCGCAGATAGCCGTTTTTCTCCCGATGATCCAGGTGGGCAAATTCCTCCGGCGTAATCAGGTAGGCCATTCCTTCGCACACGGCGCCCTGACGCTGTATCAGAGTCACCACCCTGCCGGGCTCTTCCGGAGTACCGCGGTGATCATGGGAGCCCTGCCAGAAGCGGCGTACCCAGCCTTCAATACGCGCTGGCCGCCGTTCCAGGTAGGGAAAATCGGCTTTGTAAATCAGGGAGCCGTAGCCAAACAGCCAGACGCTGTGATGCTTCTCAAAGTCCGTCATGGCCCGATTCAGGGATTGTGTATCTGCCACCATAATGAGATCCTGAAACTTCCGGGTGTGGTGCAAAAGGCTATCGCATCAGCATTGTCACCGATGCTTTATTACAGAATAGCCGAGTCTGAACGGGAAATAACATCGAAAGCGGGAGCAAAGATCAATGGATAGCGATTCCATTCAAGACATTATTCCTGACGCCCGTGACGGACTGACCCGGAAAGAGCGTATCATCCTGACAGTATTACATCGCACCCAAAAGGAACGGGGCGACCGGAACGTTCCCACGCTGATGCTCTATGGCCGGGTGGCAGAGCATATCGATATCAGCCAGGAGGAGTTCCAGCGCCTGTTGCAGAAACTGGTGGGCATTTATTGAAGCCCACCATCAATAACCCTCAGTAAAGGAACAGCTGCGAGGAAGGATCCACATTGGCCTGCCCCGCAAGCGATTGCTGTGCGGATTCCTGGATCTGGTTACGCACTTCCTGTGAGCGCAGAAACGCCTCGTTTTCCGATGTGATCTGATTTTCCACCCGGGTTTCAGTCAGACCCCGCACGTTGCTGTCCAGCCCGGCCTGAAAGATACCCAGGATGTCCCGGGAGGTTTCAATGGCAGTCAGGTTGTCGCTGATTTGTGCGGCCGCTGTATCACTGTCATCAAGAGTGCTCTGAAATGCCAGATCGATGTCCGGAAACAACGTCTCCGACGGGTCCTGGTTAAGTCCCACATTCAGCGATGCTTCCTGGGCAAGAAGATCCGGCGTGATACGGTCAACGGCATCCCGGGCCACAGCGATTTCCTGATTCAGGGTATCGATTTCATCAACCCGCTCCTGAAACCTCTGCTCCACCCGGGAAAGATCATCCGGGTCGGATTCCGCTGCTTCCTGAATAATGCTGTTGGTCAGCTCAAGACTGGTTTCCGCCTGTCCAAGGAGAAAATCGAACTGCTCCAGCTGGCCCAGCTCCTGAACCGTCTGAGCGGTGCCGATCTGAAGAGGGTTACTGATCTCGGTCAGTGTGGCATCATCCACCTGCAAACCGGTACCGATAGTGCTGTCAGCAGGATCTACCCGGCCTGGCGCCGTCGGCTGGCGTATTCTGGCGTCATTGACGAGGAAATCTACTGGAGAAACCATAGTTACCTCCTTACACTTTCCTGTATACATAAACTAACATTTTGTGACCGAAGTCTGCAAACCAACGGAACTAACTGTATATTTTTTACTCTAAACGTTATTGGCACCCTGCGGGAGTAAATCATGTCGCCCCTGAGCTGGAAAAACCTGATCAGAAAAAACCTGGTAACCGGCATCGCCCTCAGCCTTACCCTGGGGCTGGGAGCCTGCAGCACCACCCCAGATGTATCCCATAACCCTGGCAAGGCCACAGCCGCCCGGGTTACCAGTCCGCCGGCGCAGAGCCCTGCAGACATCCGGCAACGCCTGCTGAGCCAGTACCGGCAGTGGAAAGGGGTACGCTATCGACTTGGCGGGCTCTCCCGGCAGGGGATCGACTGCTCCGGCTTTGTTCAGCGCACATTTGTTGAACAACTGGGTATTCCCGTGCCGCGAACCACAGACCAGCAGGCCAGAATCGGCACCCCGATACCCCGGGAGGACCTCAACAGCGGTGATCTGGTATTTTTCAGAACCGGTTACAAGGGAAGGCACGTTGGCATCTATGTGGGCGACGGGCAATTTCTGCATGCCTCCACCTCCAGTGGCGTCATGCTGTCTGGCCTGGGGGACTATTACTGGCGCGACCGCTTCTGGCAGGCCCGCCGCATCCGGTAGCCGCGGGTTCAGCAGCGATATTCTTTCCGCTTACTCCCGCGCCAGCTCGTGGAAGTCCCGGGCGTAGCTGCGCAATTTCTCCACCGCTCTTTCGCGCTGACGATCTGAAAGCGTCTGGTCCAGGCGGAAATACAGGTTTTCCAGCAACAACTGATTGTGGGCCAGCTTGGCGGCAAAGGCTTCAGACTGTCCAAAATCATCTGCCAGCAGCAGTGCCGTCAGGGCTTTTTCGAAGGCCTGCTCGTCCTCACGCACCCCCAGAATCCGGCGAAACTCCTGCTGCCAGGCCAGCCGGGCGTCCAGCCACTCCTGGCCCATCAGCTGGTAATTACTGGTACCCTCGCGAATCAGTGCTTTCTGTTCCGAGTTCAGCCGCCCCGTCCAACGCTCAATATAGGCCTCGGTTTCCCTGGCGCGTTTTTTACGCTGTGCCTTCTCCGATGCCTCAATGTATTCTTCACGATACTTTTCATTCTGCTTTTCGAAGGCCTCAAACAACTCCGCCACCTGTTCATCGCTGGCATCGCGAAACAACGCCACCATATCAGGCACCAGCCGCTGCAGCAGCACCTGCCCCAGTTCCCGGGTACGCTCCTGTACATGGTGTATGCCAGCTTTGGTCATGCCGGTTTCCAGATCGTCTGCCACTTCCCGCAGAAACGCCCCGTATTCGGGCAGCTGGGTTTTTCGATGCCAGGTAAGGTAATTCTTCAGGCGCTTGTCGAACACCTCCTCCTGAGAACTGTTCAGCGACATATAGTCATCCAGATACCAGGGAATAACCCAGTCAAGCTGGTTATAAACAAGCTTGACCGCACAACCTGACAGGAGCAGCACAAAGGCCATTAATACCGCACCGCGCAGTCCATTCCGGGCATTCTTCAGCTTTGATTTACACATGATGAGAGATGCAGTATAAGATTGAAGCAGGTGGATTCATGAATCCTCAAAGATTGTCACGTTGATGCAACCGGTGCAATAGTCTCTTCAGGACATGCTAAAGTGGTTATGATTCCATCAAAACTGCCCCCGACGGCATACTCACAAAAAAAACCCGTAATATTACCTTTTGAGTCGCCGCCGGCCCGGTACAATACCCAGACATAACAAGGCATTACGGAACGCTGCCGTAGCACGGCAATTCGGCACTGTAAGACGACACTGAAAGACAAATCAAGCAGAGACAACAGGGAACACTCTTTATGGCATCACCAGCAGTCATTGATATCGAGAGCCTGATCCAGCCCATCAGCGAGGATGCGCCTGCAGGTGAGGATATTCGCGCCGACCGTTCCCCCACCTCTGTATTTTACAAGATCAAGGATGCCCGCGAGCGGGCCCGCAGTGCTGAGCGCAACATGTTCCACGAGGAAGATACCGGCGAATCAGCAAAAGATGCCTGGCGTGAGATCCTTCAGATAGCCCCGGAAATTCTCAGGGATAAAAGCAAAGACCTTGAAGTAGCTGCCTGGTACGTTGAAGCACTGTTACGCATTCACGGCTTTGCCGGCCTGCGAGACGGTTTTGCACTGTCCAGACACCTGGTGCAGACTTTCTGGGATGATATCTACCCCGTACCCGAGGAGGACGACGAGGAAGATATTCGCGAGATTCGCACAGCCCCCTTTGCCGGCCTGAACGGTGAAGGCCGCGACGGCACTCTGATCGCCCCCATGAAGCGGGTGGAAATTACCGAGGAGTCCGACGTGGGCCCCTACGCCTACTGGCAGTATCAGCAAGCCCTGGAAATTCAGCGTATCCATGATGAGGATGCCCGTGGCGAGCGCATCGCCGAAGCCGGTGTCAGCCTGGATCTGTTCGACAAGGTCATCAACGCCACCAGCGTCAGCTTCTGCCAGGATCTGATCGACAATCTGGAAGGCGCCATTGATGCCTACAATGAACTCACTCAGGCGTTTGATGAAAAGGCGGAAAGTTACTCACCACCCTCCAGCAATATCAAAACAACCCTGACCGAGATTCTGGGCACCATCAACCACCTGACCAAGGACAAAATGGCCCTGGCTGCGCCCCCGGAAGAAGCGGGCGGCGAAATATCAGAAGGCGGCACACCCGCTGCCGGCAGCACCAGTGCAGGGGATACCACCAGCATTGCCAATGCCGTAGTGGCAAGCCGAGAGGATGCCTTCCGCCAGCTGCTGAAAATTGCCGAATTCTTCAAGAAAACCGAGCCCCATTCGCCGGTCTCCTATGCCATTGAGAAAACCGTTCGCTGGGGTCGCATGTCGCTTCATGAACTGATGAACGAACTGCTGCTGGATGCCCAGTCCAAGGAAAACTATGAAATGTTAACAGGCGTCAAAATGGAGCCTGAAGACTAATACAAACCCTCACCACCACAGCCAACAAGAAAGGAAACAACCATGTCTGAGAGTATTCATGACAAACTGAAACGAGTCCGCAAACCCCGGGTTCACATAACCTACGACGTAGAAACCAACGGTGCTGTCGAGAAAAAAGAACTTCCGTTCGTGGTTGGCGTGATGGGTGACTATTCCGGCGACAACACAGAAAACAAGAAAGCCCTGCGTGACCGAAAGTTCGTGCAGATTGACCGGGACAACTTCAACGAAGCCATGGCCAAAGTCAATCCCAAGCTGAACATGAAGGTGGAAAACACCCTGAAAGGCGACGGCAGCGAAATGTCGGTGGAACTGGATTTCAAAAACATGGGTGATTTCGATCCTGAAAGTGTGGTTAATCAGGTTGAGCCTCTCAAAAAGCTTCTGGAAACCCGTAACAAGCTGCGCGACCTGATGACCAAGGTGGATCGCTCCGATGAGCTGGAAAACATTCTGGAAAACGTGCTCCAGAATACCGATGCGCTCAAAGGGCTGGGTGACGAATTAGGCGTAGGCAAAGAAGAGAAAGGAGAGTAAGGCGATGAGTGACGCAGAAAGCCAAGCACAGGGTCAGGAAGCAGAAGCAGCTGAAGGCGAACTCAGTCTGCTGGAACAGGCAATTACTGCCACCAAACAGACTGAACGCAACGAAACCCAGGATCTGCTCAAAAACCTGACTGAACAGGCTTTGCAGGGCGTTGTTTCCTGGGACAAAAACCTCACCGTTACCATCAATAAAGCCATTGCTGCCATTGATGACATGATGTCCAAGCAACTGGCGGCCGTCATGCACAATGACAAGTTTCAGAAGCTGGAAGGCTCCTGGCGCGGCCTCAATCACCTGGTGATGAACTCCGAAACCGGCTCCTCGCTGAAAATCCGCATGATGAACATCAGCAAGCGGGAGCTTTATAAAGACCTGGATAAAGCCGTTGAATTTGACCAGAGCCAGATTTTCAAAAAGATCTACGAATCCGAATTCGGTATTGCCGGTGGCGAACCCTACGGTGCGCTGATCGGGGATTACCAGTTCACCAGCCACCCGGAAGATATTGAGCTGCTCACCAACATGTCCCATGTGGCTGCCGGTGCCTTTGCGCCTTTTATTGCAGCAGCCGGTTCCGGCATGTTCGGTTTCGATGATTTCACGGAACTGTCCAAGCCAAGGGATCTGGAAAAGATTTTCGAGTCCGCGGAATACATCAAATGGCGCTCATTCCGGGAGAGTGAGGATTCACGGTTTGTTACCCTGGTAATGCCCTCGGTGCTGGCCCGTACCCCCTATGGCAAGGACACCAAGCCGGTGGAAGCTTTCGATTTTGAGGAATTCCCCATTGGCCCGGACGGCAAGTCCTCCCCCGCCAGCCACGACGACTACTGCTGGATGAATGCCTCTTATGTCATGGGTACCACGCTGACGTCAGCCTTTGCGCAATATGGCTGGTGTACCGCAATACGCGGTGCGGAAGGCGGTGGCAAGGTTGAAGGCCTGCCGGTGCATCTGTTCACATCTGACGACGGCGACACCGATATGAAGTGCCCCACGGAAATCGGTATTACCGACCGCCGGGAAGCGGAACTCAGCAAGCTGGGCTTCCTGCCGCTCTGTCACTACAAGAATACGGACTATTCCGTTTTCTTCGGCGCCCAGAGCACCCAGAAGCCGAAGCAGTACGACGACCCGGAAGCCACCGCCAACGCAGCTATTTCTTCCCGTCTGCCCTATATCATGGCCACGTCCCGCATTGCCCACTTCCTGAAAGTGATGGCCCGGGACAAGATCGGTTCCTTTATGGAAGCCTCCGATGCGGAAGCCTGGCTGAACCGCTGGATTATGGAATACACGAACAGCAACCCGGATGCAGGACAGGAAATGAAAGCCCGCTATCCGCTGGCTGAAGCCAAGATCCAGGTGAAGGAAGTGCCCGGCGCCCCGGGTTCCTACAACGCCGTGGCCTGGTTACGCCCGTGGCTGCAGATGGAAGAGCTGACAGCTTCGTTACGTATGGTGGCCAGCATTCCGGAAGGCGGCTGATTCCACTGACCCGCACTGGCCGCCCGTTTTGCGGGCGGCCAGCTGCGCCCTCCCCTGTGTTACCCGACTGAGAACGCCCACCGCAAGCTGGCATTATGGCTTCACCGGACTCACCCCAATCATCAGAAACACCGCTGCTGGACGCCATCGAAGTTGCCGAAAAGTCACGCTTTGATACTGACATGGATCTGTTTCTGCAAACCGAGGATGATCACAGGGCGCTGACGCTGTGGCTGGAACGGCTCACCGCCATTGAAGACCTGAGCAAGCTGGAGGACCTGAACGAGGCGCTGGCACTGGATATGGCCATGCTCGACGAACTCATCAACGAGCAGCTGAAAGCCATTCTCCATCACCCCCGCCTGAACCAGCTGGAAGCGGCCTGGCGTGGGCTGCATATCCTGCTAAAGGCCAGCGAAGACAGCAAGAAAATCAAGGTCAGAATGCTGGATATGACCTGGCGGGAAGTTACGCGGGATATTGAACGGGCCATTGAATTCGACCAGAGCCAGCTGTTCAACAAAATCTACAGTGAGGAGTTCGGCACACCGGGCGGCGAACCCTACGGAGTCATCATTGCCAATTATGAGGTACAGCACCGGCCCTCTGCCGGCCATCCTTACGATGATACCGCCACCCTTCACACCCTGGCCCAGATTGCCGCAGCATCTTTCTCCCCCATTATTCTGGGAACAGCACCGGGTTTTTTTGGTCTGGACAGTTTTGAACGACTCAACATTACCCTGAATTACGACAAGATTTTTCAGCAACATGAATACATCAAGTGGCGCTCCTACCGGGACACCGAAGACTCCCGTTTTCTGGCACTGACCCTGCCGCGAATCCTGATGCGCGAGCCCCGGCGCTGGCAAAACACCAGCTATGGCGGCCTGCAGCTGGATGCGGATACGGATAACTATCTGTGGGGCAATGCCTGCTTTGCACTGGGCGCCATACTGATCCGGGAATTCCACAACGTGGGCTGGTTTTCCCATATCCGGGGCGCCCCCCGGAACCAGCTGGCCGGGGGCATTGTGACTGACCTGCCTGTCAGCTTTTTCAAGTCGGACGCACCGCAGGTGGCCCTGCGCCCGGTTACCGACGTGATCATTACGGATCAGATGGAAAAGGAGCTGGGGGAGCACGGGTTTATCCCCCTGTGTCACTGCTACGACACCCCCTTTGCCTCGTTTCACGGCAACTTCAGCACCCAGAAGCCAAAAAAGTACAAGGATCCCGGCGCCACCATCAACGCCCGTCTGTCGGCCATGTTGCAGCATATCCTGTGCGCATCGCGGTTTGCCCACTACATCAAGATCATGGTGCGCGACAAGGTGGGCAGTTTTTTCAGTGCCAGTGATTGCGAAACCTACATTCACAACTGGCTTACCGATTACATCAGTGGCAATGATGGCCTTGACTGGGACATGCAGTCCAAATATCCGTTGCGTGATGCTTACGTCAAGGTCATGGAGCGGCCGGACAAGCCCGGTGTTTACGCCTCGGTGATTCATCTGCAACCCCATTACCAGCTGGATCAGATGGTATCGGAGCTTAAGCTCACCACCGAACTTTCCACCATGGCATCAGGAAAATAGCGCATGAGCAAAGCCAAGCAACAGATTCGTCCGTCGATCCTGGATCGCCTGCTGGATGAGGACCCGTCCAAACGCGTGGAAAACGAAAAGGACCGCTACCAGGTTACCCGGGAGCTTCGCGAAAGCGTACGCCGGGACCTGGAATTGCTGCTCAATACGCGGTATCGAATCATGGCAGCAGAACCGCACCAGAAGGAACTGGAAAAATCACTGATCAATTACGGCCTTCCCGATCTGGCCACGATCAACCTGGTGGATGAGGATACCCGCCATGAGTTCTGCCGCACCATTGAAGCCACCATCAAACGCTATGAGCCCCGTTTCAAATCCGTCAAGGTCAGCACGCTGGACAATGTTACCCAGACTGATCGTGCGGTACGGTTTCGTATTGATGCCATTTTGCATGCCGACCCAGCGCCGGAGGTGATTATTTTCGATTCCGTGCTGGAGCCCGTCAGCCGGGCGGTGGACATTCTGGATGTCGATTCCATTTAAGAGCTAAAGGTTTGCCGATATGAGTGACGATTTACTCCCGTATTACGAAAAAGAACTGGGCTTTATCCGCAAGTCCGGTGCCGAATTTGCGGACACTCACCCCAAGATAGCCGGCCGGCTGCGCATTAATGCAGACACGGTGGAAGACCCCCATGTGTCCCGGCTGCTGGAAGGCTTTGCCTACCTGAATGCCCGCATCCAGCACAAGCTGGATGATGAGTTCCCGGAACTCACCGATGCCCTCTTCAACATTGTGTACCCCCATTATCTGCGGCCTTTTCCCTCCTGCTCGATCCTGCAGTTTGATGCCGCTGACGATCTGGACGGCCGCTTCCGTATTGACAAAGGCACGCTGCTGGAATCAGAAACCTTTCAGGGAAAAACCTGCAAGTTTACCACCTGCTACGATGTTGACCTGGTGCCGCTGAATATCGCCACTGCCTCTTTGCAGGCACGGCCGTTTATCGCCCCCGGTGCCAATCAGGTTCAGAATGCCGGTGCCATTATCCATCTTGGCCTGAAAACCCTGTCACCGAAAGTGGCCGCCGGTGGGCTGGAGCTGTCCACCCTGCGCTTCTTTATTCAGGGTCAGCCCCAGCACGTGTACCCCATCCATCGCATGCTCCTGAATGAATCCGTCAAGCTGGTGGTGGCACGCAGCGAAAACGACACCCGCCCCGTGTACCTGGACAGCTCACGCATAAAGCCCGTGGGGTATAACGAGGATCAGGGGCTCATTCCCTATCCGGCGGAATCCTTTGTGGGCTATCGCCTGCTGACAGAGTATTTTCTGTTTCCGGAAAAGTTTCTGTTCGTGGACATCGACCTGGAAGGCATTATCGACGAAAGCTTCCAGCGCGAAGTGAACCTGTATGTTTATATTCAGCAGTCCAACACCGAACTGGAACGCACCCTGTCCAGCGACAATTTCGCACTGGGCTGCACGCCTATCGTCAACCTGTTTTCCCATCAGGCCGACCCGCTGCGGGTTACCCACACGCAGCGGGAATACCAGATTATTCCCGACGCCCGCGCCCACAAGGCACTGGAGATTTATTCGGTGAACGACGTCAAGGCCACCCTGCCCAGCGGTGACAATTTCCGTTACCAGCCTTTTTATGGACTCAATCACAATCAGGCACGCTCCGACGCCGGGCTTTACTGGTATGCCAGCCGCAAGAGCGCCAACCTGAGTGCAACCCCCGAGCATGAAGGCACCGAAGTCTATCTGACGCTCACCGACCTGGGCTTCAGCCCGCAATCCAGCGCCCAGCAAACCCTGAGCATCAAAACCACCTGCATGAACCGGGATCTGCCCAGCAAACTGCCCTTTGGCGGCGGCCAGCCACGGCTTCATTGTGTAGAGGTGGCGCCGCCGGCAAAACGCATTAACTGCCTGACGCCACCCACCCACACGGTGCGCCCCGATCTCAGGGACCGGGCACGCTGGCGTCTGCTGTCGCACCTTAATCTGAACCACCTGACACTCAAGAACGGCAAAGGGAGCACTGACGCCCTCAAGGAACTGCTGCGGCTGTACAATTTCAGGGATTCCGCTTCGATTCGCACCATTATCGCCGCCATTGACAGCGTAGACTCCCATTACATGACAGCCCCCATTACCATTGATGGCAAAACCACGTTATGCCGGGGCACACAGATCACTATTGAATTCAACGAGGGCCAGCTGGCAGGTACCAGCGCCTTTTTGTTTGCCAGCGTGCTGGAACATTTTTTTGGCGTGTACTGTTCGGTAAATTCATTCACCCGCCTGACAGCGAAAATCAAAGGTAAAGACGGAGTATTGAAAACATGGCCACCTCGCGCCGGCGAAAAAAGCTTACTGTAATCGATTCGCTGTTTCAGAATCCCAGCGACTTCGATTTTTTTCAGGCTGTCAGGCTTTTGGAAATCTTTGCCCGCAAGGATGAACAGGCATGGGATGAAACCGCCAACAAACCCATTGGCTATGACCACCCCGCTGCACTGGAAGCCATCCGGTTTCGCGTCAACCAGTCCCTGAAATTTCCGGATCGTGAAATCGTTACCCTGGATTCCCGGCTTACCACCTATAACAAACAGGAGCGGGCGCAGTTTCTGTTGTCCGTCAGCCTGATGGGGCTTACCGGTGCCAGCGGCGTACTGCCCTATCATTACACGGAAATGATTTTACAGCGCATTCGTTACAAGGACTTTGCGCTGGGGCATTTTCTGGATCTGTTCAACCACCGCTCGCTGTCGATTTATTACCGGGCTGCCAACAAATACCGGTTCAACGCCCATTTCGAGCAACAGGACCTGACCCGCCAGGACGATACCCAGATTCTGCAGACCAGTTTTCCCAAAGCGGACCTGTTCACCGAAGCACTGCGTTCCATCGCCGGCCTGAATACTGCCCGGGGTTTGCAGGGGCTGCCCTATCTGAATGATAACATTCTGCGCTATACCGCTTTTTTTGCGCAGCGGCCCCGCTCCACCACCAATCTTGGACGCATGCTGGCGGAATATTTCCAGCTGCCGGTGAACATTGATTCCTTTAAGGCCCAGTGGCAGGAAATTATTCCGGATATGCTGACCCGCCTGCCCGCAAAGAACATGCCCCGGGGACAGAATGCCCAGCTGGGACAGAACGCCATGCTGGGGCACAGGATCTGGTCTGCCCAGAGCAAGTTCCAGGTCAATATCGGCCCGCTGAATTATGAGCAGTATCAGTCGCTGGGGCCTGACAGTCCGAAGCTGAAAGCGCTGCATTCGCTGATTCGGCTTTATGTGGGTATCGAACTGGATTACGATATCATGCTGTCCGTGCCCGCGCGGGAAATGCCTGTGGCCCGCATGGACGCCGGAGCCGATCAGCCGATCCAGCTGGGCTGGAACACTTTTATGCAAACCAGCGATCAGGCGGAAAAAATGGTAAAAATACGCATTTCCCAGGCTGACTATTAAAGCGCATCACCGGGCAATGCCTGCTAGTCTGAACGCCACTGGCAGCATCAGAAAAACACCTTAAATAAAGAGCAAAGGAAACGGCACCATGATCAATATCAACCTCAAATCCCTGGTGGGTCGCTTGAATCCTACCGTACGCAACGCCCTTGAAGCTGCGGCCGGCCTTGCCATGTCTCGCACCCATTATGAGGTGGAAATTGAACACTGGTTGCTGAAACTGATTGAAGAAGGCGATACCGATATTGTTGCCGTTCTGGAACGCTACGAAGTCAACCTCTCCCATCTGGCCCGCGACCTCACCAGTGTGCTGGATAAATTCAAGAACGGCAGCAGCCGGCCTCCTTCGCTCTCCCCCCTGCTGGTGGATCTGGCCAAGGAAGCCTGGCTGCTGGCATCGGTTGAGTATGGCCATGCCCAGGTCACCAGCGGCCATTTGCTGGCGGCAATGATGCTGGATGAGAGCTTCCGGCGCCAGCTGGGGGAAAGCTCCAAAGAACTGCGGGAAATCCCGGGGGAATCCTGCAAGGAAATGGTGCGTGCCACCGTGGGCACCACCGGCGAATCCACCACCACATTGAGTGAAGGTGGCCAGGTGTCGGAATCCGTTGGCGGCGGAGCACCGGGCGCGCCTTCCAAAAGCCCCTCGCTGGACAAATACACCATTAACCTGACCGAGCGGGCCGCCCAGGGCAAGATCGACCCGGTACTGGGCCGGGACAATGAAATCCGCCAGCTGATCGATATATTGAGCCGTCGCCGCCAGAACAATCCCATACTTACCGGCGAGGCCGGCGTGGGCAAAACCGCCGTTGTGGAAGGCTTTGCCCTGCGCATTGCCCAGAACGATGTGCCGGAAACCCTGCAGGGGGTGGTGGTTCGGACTCTCGACCTCGGGCTGCTCCAGGCCGGGGCCAGCGTGAAAGGTGAATTTGAAAACCGGCTGCGGGCGGTGATCGACGAAGTCAAAGCCTCCCCGGTACCCATTATTATGTTTATCGACGAAGCCCATACCCTGATCGGCGCCGGTGGCAAGGAAGGCCAGGGCGATGCCGCCAACCTGATGAAACCGGCCCTGGCCCGTGGCGAGCTGCGCACGGTAGCGGCTACCACCTGGGCGGAATACAAGAAATACTTTGAGAAAGACCCGGCCCTCACCCGCCGCTTTCAGGTTGTGAAAGTAGAGGAACCGGATGAACATACCGCTATCGAAATGATGCGGGGCATCGCCAAAGCCCTGGAAAGCCATCACCGCACACGGATTCTTGAAGAGGCCATCGTGGAAGCCGTCAAGCTGTCCCACCGCTATATTTCTGGTCGCCAGCTGCCCGACAAATCCGTGAGCCTGCTGGATACGGCCTGCGCCAAGGTATCCCTGAGCCTGGGCACCACACCAGCCGCCATTGAGGACTCCCGCCGCCATATCGACCAGTGCCAGCGCACTAGCCAGATGCTGGAGCGCGAAGACGCCACCACCGGCGGATGCGCGGAGCGCCTGGCGGAAGTACGGGAAAGCAAAGCCACTGAGGAAAGCCGCCTGGAACAGCTCACTGAGCAGTGGGAAAAGGAAAAGGAACTGGTGGTGCAGATTCGCGAGGTACGCGAACAGATCGAAAATGATTTCCTGGCCAAACTGACACCGGCAAACGACAAACCGGACGGCGAATCCGGCGAAGCCCCCGCGGCCCTCAGCCAGGAGCAGCTGGACGAGCTGAAAAGCCGCCTGAAAACCCTGACAGAACAGCTCCGGGAAGTGCAGGGCGAAGCGCCTCTGATGCAGCCGGTGGTGGACGGTCAGGCCGTCGCCGAGGTGGTGGCCCAGTGGACCGGCATCCCTGTAGGGCGCATGGTCAGCGATGAAATGCAGAATGTGCTGAAGCTGCAGGATCGTCTCACCGGGCGCGTTATCGGCCAGGATCACGCCCTCAATGCCATTTCCCAGGCGATCCGTACCTCCCGTGCCGGCCTGCGCGATCCTCGCAAGCCCATCGGCGTATTCTTTATGGTGGGCCCTTCCGGTGTGGGCAAAACCGAGACTGCCCTGGCCCTGTCAGAAATGCTCTACGGGGGTGAACACAATGTCACCACCATCAACATGTCGGAGTTCAAGGAAGAGCACAAGGTGTCCATGCTGGTGGGTTCTCCCCCGGGTTATGTGGGCTACGGCGAAGGCGGCGTGCTGACCGAAGCGGTGCGCCGCAAGCCCTACAGCATCGTGTTGCTGGACGAAATGGAAAAAGCCCACCATGGTGTCCAGGATATTTTCTATAACGTATTTGACAAGGGCATGATCAAGGACGGCGAAGGCCGGGACATCGATTTCAAGAACACCATCATCATCATGACCTCCAATGCCGGCGAGGAGGTAATCCGCGCCATCTGTGAGGCATCCGAGGAAAAACCGGAACCGGAGGTGCTGCTGGACAACTTCCGTCCCGAACTGCTGAAATGGTTCAAGCCGGCCTTTCTGGGGCGCTGCGACATCATCCCCTACTACCCGCTGGATGATGAAAACCTGATGAAAATCTGCGGCCTGAACATGAAACGTATCGAAAAGCGGGTCAAGGAACATTACGGTGCCGGGTTCACCTACCACGAGGATGTGCCGCTGCATATTGTGGCGCGCAGCCAGGAAGTGGATACCGGTGCCCGGAATATCGAACACATTATTTCCCGTACCCTGCTCCCGGAGCTGGCCAGCGAGTGCCTCAACCGCATGGCCCGCGGCGAGGAAATCCGCAATATCCATATCAATGTGGACGAGACAGGCAACTTCTCCTATGAGCTGAGTGCCTGATTTCACAGGTAAAACCGCCGGCGGGCACCCGCCGGCTGGCCCGGTTTTGCGACCCGGCCTTTCGGCCTATTTGGCTCCCCGCCGATATTTCGGTATCCTCCTGTCTAGAACAACAACAAAAAGGAACCCCTTACCCATGAGAATCGCGCAACGAGTGGCCTCAATGTGCCTGATAGCCGCCGCGTTCAGTTATACCCCCGTGACTTTCGCAGACAACCGCAGCTTCCTTGATGAAATCTACTTCAATGCAAGTGCCCTGAGCGGCCGGGCGGAAAGCTCCAACTTGCTGGGTGGCGGTGGCAGCATAGGGTTGTCCCTGCCAAAGAACATGTTCGTACAGGCAGATTACCATTACCTGGACCTCACCGAAGGCCTGAACAACACCCACCTGTTCAAGGGTATATTCGGTGTTCAGGAAGCCATTAATAATTCCGTTACCGTGTATTTCGGCGGCGGCGGGTACTATGGCCAGGAAGACGGTGACAACGACGACAGTGGTGAGGGTGTAGTGCTCTCCACGGGAATGACCCTGGGCAGCCCGAAAGTCAGTGCGCTGTTGCACGTGGACTACCTGAACAACACAAAAACCAATTCTTTTGAGACTTATCTGATTGGTATCGGCATCCGAATCCAGCTGGGCGGAAACCGCGTACTGGTGCGGAAACGGGAAGAAAACCCTTCCAGCCTCAACCAGACAACTGCCTGCAAGGACCGCTACGGCAACCTGTTCCCGTTGTGTGACACCACTCCATCGGATCTGTAACGCCGGGCTCAGTGCTTCACTTCATAAAATTGCCAGTTGCCAAACGGGTTCTGTTTGATGTGACTGGCAATTTCCTTCACCTGGCTCTCAAATTCCCGCTCAATACCCTGCAATTCGCGTTCAAAGGCCCGGCGCTCCTTCTTTTCGAGCGCCTCCCACTTGCTGTGAGTTGGAATGTGTCGGCTGCGGTTGTAAATATCGAACAGGGGCTTGAAACGATGCTTGCTGTCGCAGCTCAGGGGCAGATTATCCAGTAATACCGCCATGCGGATCCCCGCCTCGGCAACCCGCACCTGATCATCCAGCACGGCTGCAGCAATCACGTTAATGCTCTCATGGATGTAGGCAAGACGCTTCTGCTCGTTCTGCTCCACCTCGGCCTGGTATTCACGGATCCGCTTTTCGTTATCCCAGACCTTTTGCCACATCCGCCAGGCAATAACCCCCAGGACAACGATGATCAGCCCACCTGCAACTGCTAACGCGGTAACCATGGTATTCTCCGTCTGAAAATTTTCCGCAGTTTACCATAATCCCCTCGCCGCCTCTGCGCTATGTTAAACAGTCCTTGCTCACACTCATGCTGACACCTAATATGGTTTGTCAGGTGATTACGGAGAGCGTTGCCATGCCACAACAGCCTGCAGGCCTAATACCCATAACAACACTATGCCTAAAACTCCTGGTCTGTTACCTGATACTTCCCGGTTGCAGCCAGTCACCAGACGAGGAAGTGATCAAAGCCAATGTAGAAGCACTGGCGGAAGCCATTGAATCCAAACAGACGGATACCGCCGTAGACTTTTTCCATGACAACTTCGTTACCGACAAGGGGCAGGACAAGGAATGGATACAGCGAACCATGCTGCTGCACACCATCCGCCATGACACCATTCAACTCCTGTTAACGAATATCTCGGTGGAACTGCTGGATGAGGCCACCGCTCGCGCCAGCTTTCACGTGATCGCTACCGGTGGCAGAGGCCTGATTCCCGAGCAGGGCCAGGCCTACCGGATGGAAACAGAATGGCGCAAGGAAGGCAGCGACTGGGCACTGGTTTTCGCCAAATGGAAAAAAGCACTGGACGCCCAGAGCCAGACTGAACCAGTAACGGCTCAGCGCAAGCAACTACCGGTTTAACAGGAGCAAAACGAACCGTTCAGCGTATTTGAATTGCAGCTGCCCTTCCCATAGCATCTTAGTTTGAGCAGGAAAAATCTGGAGGTTAGCCTACAGCATCCATGACGTCGGGAGGACATTCATCCAGCGGTCAGTCTGAGAACTCCGGCCATAACGGCAAGTTCGACATCGACGATAATATCATCACCCACTTTATCCAGATGCGCTCATCCGGTGGCATCGTGCTGATGGTAGCGGCTGCCCTTGCCATTATCTGCGCCAATTCTCCCCTGGCGCCCTTCTACAACGACTTACTCAGCGTACCCGTCCAGGTTCGAATCGGCGATATGGGTATCGACAAACCGGTGCTGCTATGGATCAACGATGGCCTGATGGCCATTTTCTTTTTCTATGTTGGCCTCGAACTGAAACGTGACTTTGTGGAGGGAGAACTGTCGGAACCGAAAAAGATTGTTCTGCCTGCGGTGGGCGCTGTAGGCGGCATGGCGATTCCGGCGCTGGTTTATGTCTTTTTTACGCTGGACAATAATCCGGAGGCACTCAGCGGCTGGGCCATTCCTGTAGCAACCGATATCGCGTTTGCCATCGGTATTCTCGCTCTGCTGGGGTCCGATGTGCCCCAGTCCCTCAGAATATTCCTGACCTCGCTGGCAATATTTGATGATATTGGCGCCATTATTATTATTGCGCTGTTTTACACTGAGGATATTTCCATCACGGCACTGATATTCGTGGCAGCCTGCATACCGTTTCTTTATATTCTGAATCGCTACCGGATTGAGTCAAAAAGTGTGTTTGTGTTGATGGGACTGTTTATGTGGGTTGCCATGCTGAAATCCGGTGTCCATGCAACGCTGACCGGCGTGATCGTTGCCTTCTTTGTGCCCATGCAGTCCCGTCACGACCCCTCGGTATCCCCTCTCAAACTGCTTGAGGACGACCTGAACCATGCTGTGGCATTTATTGTGTTGCCGGTTTTTGCCTTCACCAATGCCGGTATTCATATACTGAACCTCAGCCTGGAGGAAGCCCTGCACAGAGTGCCGGTAGGCATTGCCATGGGGCTTTTCATGGGCAAGCAAATTGGCGTTTTCGGGTTCTGCTGGCTCTTTATCAGGCTTAAGCTGGCTGAAATGCCCAGGGGCATGACCTGGGGAACCCTGTACGGCAGCGCCATTCTCTGTGGCGTAGGTTTTACCATGAGCCTGTTCATCGGCTCACTGGCCTTTGATGCCGGCACGGACCGGGACTTTGATGAACGGCTGGGGATTATTGCCGGTTCACTGGTATCTGGGGTTGTGGGATATCTGGTGCTGCGTTATCACCTGAAGAAATCCGGTAACGGTTCGCAGGCTTCCGGTTAGGTTTACCTGCACACCAGGCTCTCTTGATAAAGAACAAAGGGGAAAGCTAGTGAGAAGGGTTGTAGATCACGCCACTGGCGCCGTAACGTCTCAGCACCTCGCGGGCTTCTCCCCGGCAAAGTTCTTTTATCACCGCAATTCCGGCGTCTTCCAGTAACCGGTCCCAGTCCGCTGGCACGGGGCCTTCGTCAAACCCGGCCAGCTGTTCCACATCTGCTTTGGTAGCACCGCAAACCAGTTTTGAGAGTCCGGTCCAGAACAAACCGCCCCAGCAGGCAACACAGGGCTGGGAACTGCTGTACAAGCCCAGCTCAGGCAGCGCTGTACTTGCCAGGTCATAGGTTGCCAGGTAGCGCTGGGCGCAGGACCAGGCAACCACCTCCGCGTGGGCGATACTGGCGTTATCCGGCACAACGCGATTCACGCCCACACCGACCACGGCGCCCGTTTCAAGATTAAACACCGCCGCACCAAAAGGCCCGCCAGTCCGGTGCTGCACCTGCAGATCACTGAGGTGAACAGCCAGTTCCATGCGGGCTGTTTCCGTGGCGTAGATATCACCGGGTTTAACCACTTTTTCCAGCCATTCAGGAAACTGAACAGCTAAAGGTTGCGGGAAAAATGAAAGCGGTGGTGCCGGCATAGGGAGGCTACTGATTCATCACATCGACAATATAGGCCACCACTGCCAGCAAGGCGATGACCGATCCCCAGCCAAGCACAAAAAGCTTGATGGGTTTGGGAATTCCAGGTTTTTTCTCTTCCATTATGCTGAGTCCGGTGAGGAATATTTTTCCAGTTCGTGTTCGTATAAATCTAACATGGCATCGTCAAAGCAACAAAATACCACATGATCAAGGAACGGGTAGTGTGGAAGTTGACGGTAAACCTCCCGAACGGCAATGGCCACTGCCTGCTCTTTGGGAAAACCGTAAACACCGGTGCTGATAGCCGAAAACGCAATGGAGCGGCAGACCTTGGTGGCTGCCACTTTCAGGCTGTTGATATAGCAATTGGCGAGCACTTCATCTTCATCGCAGTCGCCGCCGCGCCAGACAGGGCCCACCGTATGAATCACGAATTTGGCCGGTAACTGAAAACCATCGGTAATCACGGCTTTTCCAGGTGGGCACCCACCGATTTTCTGGCAGGCTTCTAACAGCTCGGGCCCCGCCGCCCGGTGAATGGCACCATCCACGCCACCCCCGCCCGCCAGTGAGCTGTTGGCGGCATTCACAATGGCATCCACCTGGAGTTGGGTAATATCCCCCTTCCAGGCAATGACTTCCGCATGAAACTTTTCGTCTTCTGTCATGAATAACTCCCTGATAACGGTTCCGTTCCTGGTGAAACTGCCCGGCGGCTGTCAGCCGGTTCGCCAGACAGTATAGTCACAACCTGCAAGGCTGCAGTTCAGGGGCTGATGATCACCTTCACCTGACTGGGCGCCACCTGGACACCGGCCGGCATATTGGCGTTGGAGCCGTTATGACCGGTAGTGGACGTCAGATGGACTACGGGCTTCCCCTGTGCCTTGATCTTGGCGCTGCCCTTTTTAAAGGTGATTTTATCCATGTTCCTGCCAGATACCACACCGCCCGCAACACCAGCCTCGTCTCCCTGGGATCGTGGAATTTCCGAATCAGTGGTGACCACTTCCTTGCCACAGAACTTGACCTTGGTGGACGTGCCACTGGCCTGCATTACCATGCCAATGTTGGGATAGGGAATAGGTACAGGGGGTGCCGGAGGCGCCGGTGTTTTACAGACATCGGGCATGGCAAAACACTGGCCGCTCTGTTTGGTGGAAGCCGGAAATATTGCGGGCATATCTGTCTCCTTGCGGTCCGTGTCCTAGCCCAGGTGAATGCGCTCTGCCTGAACTTTGAAATCTTTGCGGGTTTTGTGAATGGCCTTTTCACTTTTCACCTGAATAGTGCCATCCACCAGCTGATTCACACGCCCCGCCCTGAGCTGGGCTGCTTCTCTGACTTTACTCACCAGATTATCAGTGGTTTGCCACAGGCTCTTTGCCCGGGTTTCCACTTTTTCAAACACCCCGAGGGCCCGGGTAACTACCGCATGCAATTCCTCGCCACGGTACTGCAGACGGGATACCGAGAGGTTCGCATCGTCCGCACCCACCTCAAGGTTTTGCGCCGCAGCCCTGAGCTGGTGGGGCAGTAATCGCAGCGTGCTGCCTACCGGTTTGAGCAGCTGCTTACCCAGATCAATCACCCGCAGCCCGATGGATTCTGTGGCCAGTACATTCACGTCCCTACCCTCCAGGGACACTTCATCCGCTGCTTTCAGACGAATGCTGCCCTGGCGGGTGGCCAGCTCCAGATCCCCCTCGGGAATCGAGAGACGGGTTACCCCTGCCTGGGCATCGTATTCGAAAATCAGCTGCTGTTTTTCATCAAACACCTGAATGCAGTGCTCGGAGTCCGCAGACAGCGCGGCACTGGCGCCGCCGGGTGTGGTAACGGGGCTGTGCTGCTCGCCCCTGCTCAGTTGTTTTACCACCGCTTGCTCGCTGGATGTCATGGTCTGCTCCCTGGGCATTCTATGCCTGAGTTCTTGGTTTGGGTGGTTGCCACTGTTCCGCGGCAAGCCGCTCCTTGTCGGTTCGAAATGCACCTTTAAAATTTGCCTGACGATGCTTGAGATCACCCATCTGCGTATTGTGAAACACGCCGAAACGGCAATCCCCGTGGGACAGATCCGCACTCCGCAGATCCGCTCCGGCAAACATCGCGTAGTGAGCCTGTATCCCCCGCAAATCTGAGCGCACCATAAGGGCGTCATTCATTTCTGCCCGGTGCAGAATTCCCTGAACCATGCTGCTCTCGGTCAGATCGGCCCCCGCAAAGCGGCTCATACTCAGATCCGATCCATTCAGTTGCGCCTGCTGCAGGTTGGCGCCGGAAAAATCCGCCACCCTGGCACTGGCTTTGGTCATGCTCACACCCTGCATCTGGCAGCCGGTAAAGTTCACCTGATTGAAGGATCCGTGGTCCATCAGCGTATGACTCAAGTTTGACCCAGTCAGGTCACTGTCGTCAAAGCGACAATACTGCAGATTTTGTGTGGAAAATTCACAGTTTGTCAGGCTGCAGGTATTAAAGGTGGTTTTTTCCAACCGAATGGAGCGGAAATCCACCTTGTCCATATCGGTTTGCTGCAACACCGCCTCTCCCATATCCACGGATTCCAGCGACGCTTCACTCATATCGCAACCGTTCAGCAGGGCTTTCTGAAAACTGCTGTTATTCAGATTCGCTTTAACGAAACTGCAGCCGTTATTGCGACTGTTATCAAACCAGGCGCCCGCCAGCTCTGCCTGCTCAAAGGCCACGTCAATCAGTTTGGCAGCGGAAAATACTGCGTTCTCCATTCGGCATGCCGTAAAATCCAGGGAATCCAGTGTCATGCCATGAAAATTCACCCGGCTGAATTCACAGTCGGTAAACAGCGTGCCTTTCAATACGGCCTGATTAAACTCTGCCCCCCGGAGCCGGCAACTGACAAAGCGTGTTTCTGTCAGGTCCGCCCCGTGCAGATCTGCACCCTCCAGATCGCAGCGGTCAAACAGACAACCGGACAGGTTCCGTGGCAGTGCCCGGAAGTCACGGATACGACAGCCCACAAAAGCCACGTCTTCAAAGGTGGCCTCCGCCATTTGTGCCTGATCCAGCTCGCAATTGATAAACCGGCAGCCCTTCAGGCTGGCACCGGTAAAGGCTGCGCCTCGCAGGTCACTGTCCTTGAATACAGATCCTGATATCGTTGTGATGCTGAACTCGGCGGCCCGGCAATCGCTCTCATCAAACTGGCAACGGTCCAGGCGGGCCTTGTGCCAGCGGGACTGCTGCACCGACAGGGTTTTGAAGGTGACGCCCTCCAGCTTGCCCTGGGAAAAATCATTCTGGTCCAGGTCGCAGGGCACCGTGCGATAGCCAACCAGACCATGTTCGTTAAGAAACGCGAGGGTTTTGTCGTCGAAATCAAGCTCATCCAGCAATACATCGCAGTCGGAAACATCCTTTTGCCATTTCTGCTCGCCCATGAATGAGGAATCTGTGAGGGTAGCGCCGCTGAAGCTGGCCCCGGTTGCTTTTACCTGCATGAAAAGGCAGTCCTGCAGCACGGCATTCTGCAGCTGGGCACCTGCCAGGGAAGTTTCCGTGAATTTGCAGGCATCCGCCTGCAGCCCCCTGAAAACCACCTGGTCCAGTGTGGATTCCGCAAAGCGGCAGGAACGCAGGATTTTATTCTCGAAACTGTCGCCCGCCAGGTTAGCAGCGGACATCATGGCGAATTCTACGATCTCGCCGGAGCGAAGCGCCTTGATAAACTCTTCCAGTTTGGCAAAGCGGGCAATCTTTTCCTGGTCGATCATACTTCGCCTCCACCGGCCAGTTTTGACCCCGCCAGAATGGCAGATTCGAACAGGCATTGCCGGATATCGGCATCAAGAAACTCCACACCGTAAAGATTTGAACCGCGCAGATCCGTATGCACCAGTTGCGCTTTTTCGAAAGTGCCCTCAAACAGGTTAATCATGACCGCCTTGGTATTGGACAGGTCTGCCCCCATAAACTTTCCACCCTTGAAATCCCCGGCAGAAATGTCGGCTCCTTTAAGTACCACCTTGTTCAGGTTGCTGCCCGGCATTTGCGCGTAGGTAAAATTGCTGCCGCTGAGATTGGCCTGTTCCCAGATGGACTTTGGCGCCACCAGCTGACAGAAGTTTGCGCCTTCCGCCTGCAGGCCTTCCGATGCTCTCAGTTCCGGCGCCTGCGCCAGCATCAGGTTAATCTCATGGGCAATACACCCCTCGATAGAAGCCTCCGCCAGGGTAGCCTGATGGAAATCGGCACCACTGAGGTCGCTGTAGGAAAAATCCGTTGCGCTGAAATCACAACCGGGTGCACTCATGCCCTGCAGCTGCGCCTTGCTGATGCTGGCTTCCACACAACTCAGGGCCACGGCCTGAACCTGCGTCAGAACCGCTTCGTCGGCAAAACAGCCATCAAAGGTCACTTCCTCCAGTACACCACCGGAAAAATTCGCCTTGAACAGGTCACTGCCGGCAAAAGATGTCCGGGTTATCCGGGCGCCCTGAAAATCCGACTTACTGATTATCGACCGGCTGAAATCACAGGCTGTCAGCTGTGACCGGCTGAAACGGCTGCCGGTGAGATCAGTTTCGCAGAACTTAACGCCCTGCAGGGTGAGTTCTGAAAAATCCACCCCGGTAAGATCTTCCCCGGAAAAGTCACGGCGTTTTTCCAGCGCCAGTAAAAACAAGTCCCGGGTCCATACTTTGGTCTGCTCGCTTTCCGCGTTGCGGGCATCTTCTTCAGCAATGGCTTTTGCCATTGCTTCATCAACGTCTTTCGGATCAATACCCAGCCCCACCAGGTGGGCTCGCATGGCCTGCCGGGCTTCAGCGATTTCCTTGTCCCGCAGGGCTTTCTGCTCCGCATCGGTAAGTCTTGCGGCAGACTCCTGCTCCGGCTCATCGGGCTCGTCCTGAAGCGCCTGCCAGCAGGCCTGAAAGCGTTCGTAAACCACATTCAGAGGCGTATTGATGGTGGTGGGTTCCGCATACACAAAGCAGTGCTTCAGCTCCGGGTATTCGTTATCGCTCACCGGCAGCCAGCCACGCCATACCTGTCGCAGAGTCAGGTCATCCATATTGATCCAGACGGTGTCCAGATTGGTATTCACTTCAGTAAAATATGCCGGATCCGGCTGTGGCGCCGTGGAAACAAAAATGCGCGCCCGCAGCCCCGGTAAACGGGATTCAAAGACTTCATGCTGACGGTGCATAGAGGTAACGAACAGCGGCTCATTACCATTCAGATAGGGCTTGATCTGCTGATCCGCCGGAGCCGCATTAAAATAGCTCCAGTCGAAATCCTCGGGAAACCAGGGCCAGCGCTCCTTTGCATAGCGGCTGGTGTAAGTGCCCAGCCTGGTGGTGCGGGCCAGCCATCCACGGTTCAGCGCACCGAAACCGGCCACCGGCGGGCGGGACTGGGGAGACTGCATTAGCTGATCGGCGTATTCGATATTGGGCAGGCGGTAACCCTGCTGCTGTAAATCCGTGGCACCTTTACCCACCGGGTTCTGTTTGTAACCCGCTCCACCGAGGGCATATTCATACTTTAACGGAATGGCGTCAAAAGGCTCCGGCTCGCTTATGGCGTTACTGCCGGTCCAGACACGCTCACCAAAAACCGCCAGAGACTTCATGTGGTCGCCGATCTTGAAATCCACCCGGCGCACCCGGGCGGGCCGCTCACCGCAGCAATGCCCCACCAGATAGCAGTCGGTGGCCGTTTTGGCATAGGCAAAGTCGGATTCATAGAATACGCTGCCCGTAGCTTCATCATCGCCCTCGTAAAAAACATCGCCCTCGGGAAATGCCTGCTCCTCAAGAAGCTGAGGTGAACCCTGATGACGTAACCGGAAGCTGCCTTTTACCATCAGTGTCAGTGAGTGCTTGGGAAAGTAGATCCGCCCCGGCAACAACCCGAAACTGAACGGGGTATCGTTAATGATTTCCATGGGACGACTGCTGCTGCCTTTGTTGCTGTAAATTGACGAGGCCCTTGCCAAAAGTTTCCAGTACCGGCAACGCACCGTGCAGAACACTCAGCGGCAGGTAATTACGATGATAGAACCCGATCCGCAGGTATTGGTCTTTTACGTAGAGGTAGTCGACTTGCCGTGAGTCAAACGCTTCCACCAAAGGCAGCAATAGTGCTTCCAGCTCATCGCGGTTTTCGTTCCAGGATGTGCCCGCTGCCCGTAATGGAAAGAAGCGGTTCAGACGACTGCTGGAAAAATCCAGCGGCGCCAGGTCGTCGGCGCCAATGTGGTTTTTACTCAGGGATGAAAGCCGCAGATCCGTGGTTTCATCAAAGGTTACCTGAATGCGACTCAGGAGCGTGTCCACCGTGATACTGAACCCCGGGAGGTCTTTTTTCAAACCACCCTGTTGCTGCGGGGTACGGGGAGCTTCCAATTCATAGTTCAGTTCATCAGCCAGGGCCTTCATGCCGTCTTTCGCTGCCTTGCGGGACAACCCGGTGACATCAGCCATATCCAGCCTGATGAAATATCCCACTGCCAAACCAACAGCCAGTGCCAGAATTCCCGTTGTTATGATTTCTGTCATCCGTTTCACACTTATCAAGGAAGTATCGTCAGGTTCTTGTGTTTTACCGTCGCGTTTTTAAGGTCAATATTTTTCGCGTCCAGCACCACGGCATCACTGGTGACCTGTGTCTTGGTACTGGCTTCAATCATGAGTTTCTTGGATGTTTCAATGATAACGTCCCCATCTGTGATCATGCCAAGCTTGGTGTCGCCGGCTTTCGCCTCTACACCTGCGCCATCCAGTACAATAGTGCCGTCATCGGAAGCACCGCCTTTGAGCGACAGAGCGTCTTTCGCGGAATAAGTCATTGCTCGTTTGGATAGACGTAACCGGTTACCGATATTTTTTGATTCGGCATAAGACAGATGCTGACTGGTATCAACACCCACGGTGTTGGAGTTTTTTGCGCCCAGGTAGGAAGCCTCCTGCAAGCCACCGGTGATTTTGACCTCATTGCCAAAACTGTGCTTGAAGATTTCATTCTGGTTGGTCATGGAAATACCCTTGGAGCCACCCAGGGTAATCTGGGCATCATTCATCATGGAATGCATGGTAATGGATTGCGCACTCTGATCCATGACAATACTGTTTTGCCCACTGGGATTGCGAATCGTGATTTTTCCGCCGCTTTCTTCCATCAGCAGCTCGTTACCGCAGGCCTGGTGCAGCTGTATCTTGGTGCCGCTGGCGGTCATGTAAAGCTCGTTACCACACTCCTGCTTGAGGTTAATGGAAGGTTCCGTTGCCACCATGCTCAGCTCATTACCACAGGCCTGTTTGGCTCTGATGGTTTCCTCGCCCGGCTTGCCCTCCATCCATATCTCGTTATCGCAGGCCTGGTGGAACCACATGTGCTGCACATCGGCGGCGCCTTCCCAGATCATTTCATTGGAACCATAATCCCGGATAATACTTTTGGTTTTCTCGCCGGGCAGGCTCAGGGGCGTATTCTGGTAATTGTTATAGACACGGCCGGTAACAACGGGAAGGTCCGGATCACCCTGTAAAAAGCTCACCAGCACCTCGTGGCCCACATGGGGAATGTGCTGTCCACCCCAGGCCTTGCCAGCCCACATCTGTGAAACCCGCACCCAGGTTTCGCTTTCTCGATCCTCGCGCTCCCAGTGAAATTTCACCTTGACCCTGCCCTGCTCATCGGTGTCGATTTCACCTGAACCAATAACAATGGCAGTTTGAGGGCCGGGTATTCTGGGTTTGGGTGTACGCCGGCGCGGCCGGAATACGACGCTGGCAGGCATGGCTTCAAATGTGTTGTGGTACTGGGCAGAGGAAGAATCATTGATTTCATCTTCAGGGTCCGGATTGGCCAGGGCATCCGCCAGATGCTTCATCACTTCAATCAGTGAATCCTGGGAGGCATCCTTTGCCATGGCAGCGGATGCGATCTGGTTTATAGCCGTGGCGGCCTTCATGCCAACCGTATTCTGGTTACCGGAAAAATAACTGGTATCAACTGCGTAGTGTGTTACGGCCCGAACCACATAACCATCGTCATACACACCCGTTGATTCCCAGTCACTGTCATCGATAGCAGTAGTGAACTTGCCGCAGGGATGTATGCTGCGATTGTTACTCTTCGCATTTACCAGGTCATAACCCGCTTCGATTTCCTCCGCACGTACCTGGGTCAGGTCATCCTTGTAGGTTGACGCGCTTTCGCCCTCTGTCAGGTAATGGTATTTACCGGGGTACTCATAGGTTTCGGTTTTATCCTGAACCGCCGGAAAGTTACTGCCCAGCTGCGTTGGCGAAGGCTGGGGTATGTTGGGCGGGTTTGCTGTTGCCAGATTGTAATCGTAATCGTGCAGCAGCACGGCACCGGTTTTGACATCAAACTGATGCTGCCACAGCGAAATCTGCTCCCCTGGCCCGGCGCCCTGCCGATACAGAATTTCGTTGGCGTTATCATCACCGCTGGCCTTGTCCGGATTGAATTTGTAACCGGAAACATCATCACAAAGCACCAGCGTATGGGTACCGTCACCACTGTCCTCCACCGCATGCCGGAAGTAATAGAAAATACCTTCCTCTTCCATCAGCCGTGAAATGAAGTCAAAGTCTGTTTCCTGATACTGGATACAGATATTGCGCTTGGGGTGGTTTTTCACAATATGAGTGGCCACATCGAAGTTTCCTTCCGATGTTACCTGATGATCTGCCAGGACTTCCTCAATGATTTCAATAACGCTTTTGTCCTGAAATACCCGGCTGTCCCTGGTCTGGGTAAGGAACCACATCCAGGGCACGACTTCCAGCTCATAGCGGCGCAAGCGGCTGTCCTGGGCAAGTCCGCCGGTGGAGGTAAAGATATTACCAGCCTTGATACGCTTGATATAACCGTTGAACACCCGCTTTTTGGAGCCATCAGAGTAGGCCACGGAAAAGGAGAGTTTTTTGCCGACAATCCCGGTTGGGTCAATATCCAGCTTGGCGCAGAGAACCTTCAACTGAAAGTTATAAAGCTCGGATATGGCTTCACGGCCGGTAAAGGACTCCAACAGCATTTCACTATCTATGCCATATTCGTTGCTATCCGTCTCTACAGCAATATGGTGCTGAGTTCCGATGTCGCCCATTTGACCTTCTCCATTTGTGTTATAAGTGCACATATTATAGAGTTTCGCAGACATTGCTAGCGGTTGTATTTGTGCCTTTTTGATTGTGACATATTCACTAAAAAAGACCTTTTTCTAATCACGCCCCTCTGCAATAATTTCCTCACACATTGAGCAGCACACAATGTCAAAGATTCTGAACAGCAAGACCAACTCATAACATTTCACAAAGAGGAAACAACAATGCCAATTTTCATGGAAATCGAAGGGATCGAAGGGAACGTTACAATGGAAGGCTTTGAGGGCCAGATTGAGCTTCTCAGCTACAACTGGGGCGTTGGACGGGGCATCTCTATGATTACCGGCCGCACCGCCAACCGCGAAGTCTCCAGCCCCAGCATCAGCGAAGTCACCGTTTCAAAATCGATGGACAAAGCCACCCCCATGATCCTTCAGGAAGCGGTTGTCGGCACCAAAGGCAAGAACATCAAGCTGCACCTCGTACGCACCGGCGGCGATACGGAAGAAGAGTACATGACCTACACCCTCCATAACTGCCTCATCAGCAGCTACTCAGTGGGTGCCGGCGGCAACGGCGAACCGACAGAAACCCTGTCTCTGAGCTTCACCGCCATTGAAACTGCCTACTCCGAATCCGGCAAGGATAACGTTAAAGGTGGCCAGGGCCGTTTCGGATACAGTATCGAGAAAGGCAAAAAGCTTTAAGCAACCGGGATTTATCCCCACAGAAAAGGGCTCTCAGGAGCCCTTTTTTTATGGTCTTTCTTCAGGAAAATCAGAAACCTGGGAGCATATCGGGGGGGCAAGGCAATGACCCTTGCAGGCAAACCAGTCAGGATATGCGGTAGAGCAGGTAGCCCATGACGCCGATCAGCAGAATGGAGAAACCACCGGCCACCCGCCACCAGAAGAGCGCGGAATGCCTGGCATCCCGGATCACCATGGTGGTATCGCCTTTTTTTCGGGGCATGTCAGCAGTGGAATCACCCGTGTCATCCAGGCATCTCTCCAGGATTTCCCGTCGCCGGCGCCGGTACTCCTCTTTATTGAAGTGGCCATCGGCATAATTCCGTGCCAGTTCACGCACTTCGGCAGAGCAGATTTTTTCTAATTCTGGTGTCATCAAATAACCTGTAGTGCGACTACCGTTACGTTGTCCCGTGCCCCGTTATGCAGGGAATCCTCTATGAGGTCATTAGCGTAGTCATGGATGGTGCTGCGCCGCAAGCGCGACAGTATTTCTTCCTGACTCAGGGCGCCATACAACCCGTCACTGCACAACAGGTAAATATCACCTTTGCGCAGTTCACAGACATCCGTATCCAAGTATAGAGTATCTGTGGCGCCTACAGCGCGGGTAATCACATTGGATGCGGGATGGTTTTCAGCTTCTTCCGGATTCAGCAGGCCGCGGGCCACCATTTCATTCACCTGGCTGTGGTCTGTGGAAAGCTGGGTCAGTGTATCGTCCCGGTAGCGATACAGGCGGGAATCGCCCGCCCAAATGCAGACACCCAGATCGTCACGGGTAACCAGGGTCACCACAGTGCTGCCCATGGTGCGGCCATCGCAGTGGGTACGGGAATAGTTGCGGATTTCACGGTGAACCTCCAACAAACGATCCTCCACTGCATCCACCAGGTCCGGAATCGGACGATTGGTATCGAGTTTTTCCAGGGCGGATGAAATCATCTTGCTGGCTACTTCTCCCGCATCATGTCCGCCCATACCGTCGGCAACCATCCACAGGCCGTCCGCTGAACGCACCATCAGGGCATCCTCATTCATGTTGCGGACAGCACCACAATGGGTCGCGGCACTGTAAAGCCATACATTTTGCGACATTCAGTTATTCACCCTGCTCCGCGGGTGCCTGCTCGTCAGGCACAAACAACTCGCTACTATAGTCAGGAATCAGCCCAAAGGGCGTGTTCCAGTTCCAGTTATGCCAGTGGCCATCCAGCATGCCGGCAAAACACTGGGGCGGCGGCAGATTCCCGCTCACGGAAAAATTCGGCGCCACCCGCTCCGATCCAATGGTCCACCATAAACTATAGCTCGGTAATCGCTGCTGTAGGAAACTATCCAGCAAAAAAGGGAATCCGATCAAAGGGTTTTGCCCCATATCCTGAAGTGGAATCATCACCGGGCGGGAAAATTCCAGGCCCACACCCACCGCTGCAGTACCGGAAACCGGCGGGGTGCTGTATTCCCTCAGAGCGTCATCCAGCACATCCACGGTGACATCTTCCTGCAGCCCGCTGAGGGCTATTTCCTCCAGCCCGCTGAACCAGCTGTCACCCCTTACCAGCAGCTCCGAGGGGCTCAACAGCTCCGGCATTGGCCGGGCAATGGTCAGCGGAAAATAGCGCCCCACACTGTCCACACTGGGCATCAGCACCCCCGCCCAGGGCTGATTGTCCAGCACCCCGGAGGACAACACGAAACGCCAGATAGGGCTGGTGAGGTAAATGTCCAGCCACTGGGGTCCCAGCTGCTCCTGGGAACTGGCAATGGCCCGCTGGAGCCAGTCATCCCACCCCTGGACAAACCCCCTGCTGAGGCGCCGTGTTAAAAAGTCGCCATGGGCCGGCAGCTTTCCATGCAGGCCGGTGCGGGGTTCCTGTTGTTCTAGAGATTCTCCGGACATCGGTACCTTGAAATTGCGTTGGATTTGAATGGATTGGTGGAACTCTTGGCCGTGACTTCCCAGGTGGCCTCCCGTCCCAGGGTTGAAAAGGTGACATGGTACACATTGGAGCGGCGGGTGGGCTGCACCGATGAGTCCTGCAGCAGACGGAAAAACGCCCAGGGACCGTCGTAGCTGACCCGTTTGATGGAATCATTCAGATCCTCAAAGCTCATGCGGACATTGGTGCCGCCATCACCGGGCCAGGAAACATCCTTGGGTATTTTCGGGCCGTGATGGTATTCCAGGCGCTGCCCGCCAAAGGCCAGCTCAAACTTGCTCACACTGGCATCCATGCGATAGGGACGCATCTTGAAGCTGAAACCCGGCTGCGAGGGGTTCATCTTGAACATCATGCGCTTGATCTCTGCCGCCAGACGCATGCTCTCGATGGCTTCCGGAGTAATGTACAGCCCCCTGCCGTCCAGGGTTTTTATCCGCCAGGTCTCGCCCACATCCACAAAGGGCGTGATGTAATCCTGGACGAATTTGTCGTGAATACCCTCAGGCTTGAAATAATCCGCAAAATCAAAGAGTGCCAGCTCATCCACGGCGTTTTTGTAAATGGGGAAGCGCCCCTGCAGATTGGCTACAAACTTGCGGTATACCTCACTCTTCCACTGGGCATTGAGGTACGCCTTGGCATTGGCCAGTACCGCGCTCCAGGTCTGGTCCGCCACATTCAGGTACCAGCGCTGCACAGGATCCGGCAGGCTGCTGGCTTCGATCCGCAACGCCTTGATCACATCATCGCCGCTGGCCAGCAGCCTGGCTTTGGCCGCATTGAATGCTGCCTCGGTGGAATCCGGCGCCAGAATAATATCGTTCACATAGGCCTGGACATTGCGCATGTGTTCCAGGGAGTTCACGATCCGCGACGAGCCATTCAGCTCCTTGCTTAAAAAGTTCAGCTCGCGGAAGTGCTTGTCTACCCGGTTACCCTGGAACAGGCTGGGCCCTTTTTTATCACCATCGCCACCCAGAAACTTGGTGAGAGCGCCGGCCTTTTCCTGGGCTGCGGCGGGCACCTGGGGGGTCAGGGTAGTGTTTTCCGCGGTCACTTTCAGCACCGCAACCAGGGGTGAATATACCGGATCCGCCAGCAACGCCAGGATACGGCGGCTTTGCTCCAGGTTCCCGAAGCGGTTCACTTTCATACCATCAAGGAAACGGCGCCAGTGATCAGTGTACTCGGCGAGATAAAGGCTTTCGATCTGTTCACTGATCTTGCCAATCTCGTTATCGTTATACACAGATTCGTCTTCCTCACCCATGATCCAGCGATCCGCAAACATGCTGCGAATCGTTTCCGAGTCTTCCGACAGGTCCACGGTTTTGTAGCCTTCCCGGGTAAACAGGAAAGGCATGGAGAACAGATGAGTGTTGTCCTGGTTGGCAAAAACGGTGCGGGTACTCTCACCCAGCAAGCCGCGCAGGTCCACTTTGGCTGCATAGCGGGGTTCGTTTTTGATACGGTTGTATATGCGCTGAGCCACCGGCACCTGTTTTAATGCAGAGCGGCCTTTTGCCAGGGCCGTTTTATCCAGAGTAACGGGTTCAAAGCCACTCTCCAGCAGGGATTCAAGATGCAATGCCAGGGTTTCCTGGACGGCGGTTTGGCCGCGGTAGCGCTCCTCCCAGTCTGACTTCATCCAGTCGCGTACCACATCCTCATTCATGCGGGCGGGGTCACCCATCATCAGGTACACCAGCAGCGTGTTGTGCAGATCTGGATCGCGAGGGTCGGCGGTCTGCAGTGCATCTGCCACGCGGCTTGCCAGACGGGGCAGCAGCAGTCGTTCCAGCTCACGCTGATAGGCGGCCTCTGCTTCAGACTCTACCCGGGCATCGTAAAGCCCCAGCCCAGCCAGCCAGGGTAACGACTCCTGATCGAATACCCGGCTTGCCTGACGCAATTCCTGCAACGCAGGCAGGATATTGCGCAAATCACGATCCTGGGGCTGAATGGGGGCCACCAGGTTACGGTAGCGCTCATAATGGGTAGCCACCTGCTCCAGATACGTCTGGTTCCGGGAATAGGCCGCGGCCCATACCACCACACTGCCGATAAACAGCAACACAAAGGCTGCGTAGGCTCCCCGGCGGGCCCAGCGCAGAATCAACTCATACTGCCGGTTGGCACCCACCAGCTCCGCTTCCGGAAAGATGATATTTTTGAACAGGCGATGGATAAAAAAGCTTTTGCCCTGCCCGGGCGGAAGCTGCACCGCCTCCGGGGGTAAACCGAAGGTATTGGCCACAGACGACATCATACGGTCGATGGGGGTACCTTCCTGGGTTCCGCTGGAAAAATAAATGCCCCGCAGGAAGGGCTGCTCCTGAAACCGGTTCGCCGCAAAGGTTTGTTTGAGAAAATTTTCAACCGCCATTTTGACGGACTCAAACTGGTTGGGGAAATTCACCACGGCGGCGCGGCTTTTGGTGTTGTGCTCCCTTTGCACCTGATCCAGCACCCGCTGGTGCAAGCGGTTCAGCAACTCGGCATATTTGTCTTCAAACAGCTTTTCGTCAAAGGCGAAGCCTTTGTGGGGATCCTCCGGCATGGGGAAGGTCATGCCCCAGACCTGCTCCCGCTGTTCCCGGGTCAGCTCATCAAAAAACTCGGAAAATCCCGCCAGCAGGTCGCACTTGGTGAACATGACATAGATAGGGAAATTGATGCCCAGCTGTTCCACCAGCTCATCAATCCGAGCCCGGATAATGCGGGCATGGTAGGCGCGCTCATCCTCGGTCTGGGTCATCAGATCCTGAATACTGATGGCGATTATGGCGCCATTGATAGGTCGCCTTTTGCGATGTTTGAGCAGCAGCTGCAGAAAGCCGTTCCAGGCCTTGCTGTCGGCCACCTTGTGGGAATCCTGGGTGGTGTAGCGCCCTGCCGTATCCAGCAGCACGGCTTCATTGGTAAACCACCAGTCACAATTACGGGTGCCACCGATGCCGCGCACTGAACCCATGCCCATCTGATCGGACAGAGGAAACTCCAGACCGGAGTTCACCAGCGCGGTGGTTTTACCGGAACCTGGCGGCCCGATAATGATATACCAGGGCAACTGATACAGGGCTTTGGCACCACCGCCTCCCTTCTGGAAATGGGTGCGCCGCAATACGGAAACCGCATCATTGAAACGTTTCTGCAGGGTATCCAGCTCTTCCTGGGAGTGGTCAGTGGAGGCCACCGGCAGATCTTTCTCGATCCCCTGGACCTCCTGTAACAGCCGGGTGGTACGCTGGCGGTTCTGGTACTGGACCCGGAAATTGTTCAGCCCCCAGATCAGCAGCAGCACAATGATCGCTACCAGCCGCGCCACCACCGAACCCAGCGGCGCCACGTTATCTTCCCCGAAACGGATATAAGGGCCGCCAAACCAGATAAGAATGGACAGTGCCAGTAAGCCAATAATGGATAAAGTACGCCGATCCGTTAAAAACGACACGACCCGTTTCATATATCACTCCGGTTCCTATGCAGTCCTGAAAAGCCGCGGTTACTCAACCGGTGGCTTTGCTGGCAGGCTTGTCCTTTCAATTGAATGTTCTTGGTTCGCTGGTTGTTGTTGCCGTTACCTGCGGGACTTTTTCCAGTTGCTCATACAGGGGCGTAGTGGTGCTGTAAAGCGCAAACCGGAACCCTGAATAGGTCAGCAGCATCAGCGCGGCAACACAACTGGCAATTACCCAGATCGGGATGTACTGGACTAGTGAGGAAACCCGGCCCGACGTCTGACGCCAGTCCGGCGCCAGGTCCGCTTCGCCATGAGCGCGGAAGCGGCGCAGCGTCTGGTACAGGTCCGTGCGGATCGCACTGAGCTGGTCGCGCCCCCGATCCACGATTTTGTATTTGCCTTCAAAACCGTAACTGAGAATAAAGTACAGCAGCTCCAGCACATTCAGACTCTCTGCCGGGGACTCTTTCATCCGGTCCAGAATCTGGAAAAACTTCTGCCCGCCGGAAGTTTCATTGTGAAAGGCACTGAGCAAGGTACGCTGGGCCCAGCCGCTGTTAGCTCCCCAGGGAGTACTGAGTACGGCTTCATCAATGGCTGCACAGAGCGCATATCGCGATGCCAGCACCATTTGCGGAGGCTGCCCTTCGTGCTTGAGGCGCTCCTCGAACTGGCGGACTTCCCGCGACACCTGGTTGTACAGCGCTTCCACATTGGAGTGGGAAGGCGTGTTGCGCAGCTTCACGATCAACGACAGCAGGGCGTTGGCGGCATTGACCACCGGATTGATCCCCTGATACACCTCAATACGGGGCACCGGCCCCCGCGGACCTGCCGGTTGCGGCGGCATAGATGAGGGTGGCACCTGGGGGGCAGGTGCCCGGGATGGCGCTGAAGGTGCTGGCGGAACACCCGGTGACGGGGGTACCGGCGGGCTGCCGCCGGTACCTCTGCCACCCGGTGTGGGCCGCCGCGGGCCACCATCACCGGGCTGCATTATGGTTTTATCATCATCAGTCATGATTACTGCCTCACTGCCCAGAACTCCAGCGCGAGTCCGGGAAAATCACCACCGACATGCAACGCAAAGCCGCCGCTTTGCTGCATGTCGCGCCAGAAATCGCTTTTCCGGTCCAGCTCGAAATAGGTATAGCCGGCATGGTAGGGAATCTGCCGCGGCGCTACCGGCAAGGCCCGCAAACCAATACCGGGCAGCTGCGCGTTCACCAGCTGCCGGATTTTTTCTACCGGACCGATCTTGATCTGAGCGGGAAAACGTACCCGCAACTCCTCGTCCGGAATGTCGGCCTTGACCGCCAGTACAAACGTACTGCCGGATACCAGGGAGCGATCATTCACCGGAGACACCCTGATACCGTACTTCCGCTCCGCCAGCTCCAGCGGAATGGCCGTTTGTTCCAGAACCATGCTGAGGCTTTGCCGCAATGCCTGAAAGATGGCAGCAAAGGTTTCCTGCAGGCGGTCGTGGAGGTAGTGTTCGAAATCCACCGGGCGCTTGTTGCGGGTGGTAAAGGTGGCCATCTCCCCCGCCATCTGCACCAGCTCCGTGTACAGTGCCAACGGATGCAGGCCTTTGTGACTGGCCAGATGATTCACCAGAGGCTCCAGCCGGTTTACCAGCTGCAGCAGCATGTAATCCGCAATTTCAGCGGAGCCCGCCCGGCCACTGTCCGCCAGCCGCGCCGCCAGCGCCTCACCACGATGATGGAGCAATCCGGACAGCTCTTTCAGAAACGCGGGAAACCGCGGCGCCGCATGAATATCCAGACAGCTCACAATGTACTGGTCATCCAGAATCACCTGTTTGTCTTCACGGCTTTCCACAATACGGCCCACCCCCAGGCAGGCAAAACCGGAAAGATCTTCCGTGCCCCGCAACAGCTTCAGCTGCAGCTGCCCCACCTGGAGCTGCTGCAGTTCCCCCGAGGGGTCGGTGCTGTCACGCACTTCGTTATCCACCGCCGCATAGCGGGCCAGGGACGGTTGCCGGGTGCCAATACTGACCTCCAGTGCTCCGGCGCGCTTCAGGGGAATACCGACGTACACCATTTCGTTATGAATATTTTCCGGCACTTCCAGCACCGCAGGTGTGTCGTCGTCCTGGGGAATATTGAAGGGTGTACCGTCGGGCAACACGCCGGACGCCGACACAATGGCAATCTTGCCCTGTTTCAGCAGTTCCTGATCCAGGCTGAGCTGGTGAAAGCCCCAGCCGTAGGCATGCAGTGAGTTGCTGCGCTGATCAACGTAACGCTCGAAATAGCGTTCCTGTTGCTGAAAGTGCTGGGGCCGAAGAAACATCCCTTCAGACCAGACCACCTTACTCAAATGAGACATGTCATGTTGCTCCCTCAGGCCCTTGATCAGCGGCGATATTACAGATTTTCCGGTTTTTCTTCATCGGACACGCGGATACTGGTTTTATTGACCCAGATGATTTTTTCGGTGGTACGGTGGGGCTCAATGGGAAAGACCAGGCGGGCCTGTGCATTTTCATACTGCACAAATTCCGCCAGCAAGCCGATATAACGAACCGACGGATCCACCTTCAGCACTTCGGTACGATCGAGTCCGGGCGCCAGCTCCTGGAGCCGATACTCCGCCAGCAGGTCACCACCCAGGCGCTCTTTGCTCTCCTGGAACAGCCCGATAAAGTCTTCTGCCTGGAATTGCCGGGCATCCTTCAGTTCGTAGACACGAATCACCAGCGGTGACGAGCGCCCCGCTTCGTCGGGGTTGATATTGGGCCAGACCTGAAAGTTGAGCTCCACCTGGGTATCCAGATTCAGCACCCGGGCGGTGGTGGCACATCCCGACAGCAGCATCACACACACCAGACTGCTGACTACCGACAGAACGCGTAACTTGAGCGGTAACGATTTCACAATTTAACTCCCCAATAATTTCATGCTGCGTTATTTTTTACGGGCGGCTTCCAGCCGCGACATCTGTTGCTCGTAGGCTTCTGCAAAATCCTCTCCAAACAGATCCTGGAAGGCATCGTCCATATTATCGGACAAGTCGCGGTAAAACTCGTGATAGGCTTCCCAGTATTTGCCTTTCTTGCTGCTGAGCAGCCCGGCCTTGTGCTGTTTGTCAAAACGGACTTCCAGGTCAGCGGGGTCAAACCGCTTCAGCAGTGACCGGAACGCGGCCCGCATACCGGCTATCACCGCCACCTGGTGGTCTGCCACATCCGCAAAGCCATCGCGGATGGCAATGGTACCGGGCAGATAGGCGTTGGACTGGCTGGTAAACATATTCCGGAGGGCCTCATCCACGTTGGGTGAGAACTTCAGCGGATTGTTTTCCATGGGCTGGATCATGGTCACGTTCATCCGGAATTCGTTCTTGATGGCGTTGCGCGCCCCCAGCACTTTCATCATGCCCGCCACGGTTTCCCTGAGGGTGTCCGCCAGCACCTTCTGGAAATGCTCGCGGGTACTGTCATTCATGCGCTCGGGGTCAAGGCCCAGGCTGCGGATCAGCCCGTCACAATCCTGGCCTCCCGCAGCCGCCTGTTGCCCGGGCAATTCAGAGGCTCTCGCCGGTGGTTCCGGTGACCCTGACTGAGGTGACCGTGGCTGAGGTGTCTGATATGGGGGCGCCTGAGGCGCCGGGCCGGACTGACTCTGGCTCAGCGCCGATTCCGGGACTTTGGGGGGCTCCGGTATGCGCGGCGCGCTCCGGGCGGCCGGGTCAGGCACCAGGGACGATTCTCCTGGCTGCGGAGCGGCAACCGGTTCGGCCGGAGTTTCCGGCTCAGGATCGGGCTCCGAAGCCTGACGCTCTTCCGGTTCCTCACTGCCATCCAGTCCCAGGAAGGCATCAAGCTCATCCACTTCCTTTGCCTTTTTGGCGTCAGCAACGGGACCCAGGTCATCATCTCCCTCAAGCAGGGCATCAATATCGTCGGACAGGTCAGCCTGATTATCCGGTTGCGGCGCCGATGCGGTCGCTGCCGGCGCGGGTGTCGCAGGCCTGGGTGCGTGCCGTGGGGCGGGCGTGTCGTCACCTAACAGATCATCGATGTCCCAGTCATCGGGAATGATGCCGCCGTTTCCTGCGCTACGGGAAGAGGTGGCCGGTGCATCGCTTTCCGGAATGGGATTTGGTGGCACAAAAGCCTGATTGGGTACCTCGGCATTATCCGACTGGGAGCTGCCTCCCCACTGGGAACCTGAATGACCTGCCGATGCCTTATCCAGGGCCGCCAGTGGATCCAGCAGCTCCTGCTCCGGTGTGAGCAGGTCACTGTCGTCGGACGATTGCACGGCGCCACTCTGACTGTCAGGGTCGAGCCACTGGTCAAAATCATCATTACTCATGGCGTCTGCGCCGCCGGATGCCTGCTCGAATTCCACCTGAATCTCGTATTCACCCAGGCATAAGGTATCGCCCTGCTGCAGGCGCACCTGATTGCCGGTGCCCAGAGGGTTGCTGCTGTTATTTACAAACACGCCATTGGTGCTGGTATCCACCAGATAAAAATCACCGCGGTCATAGCGGATACTGGCATGATGGGACGACACGAACCGCGAAGGGTCCGGCAGCGACCAGCTGTTATCCGACGCCCGGCCGAGTGTTCCGCCCGACTCATCAAACAGTTTGCGGGTTTCGGCGGTCCCTCCGCCCTCTGGCTGACGAACAATGGTTAATACCAACGGCATAATACTCTCAACCCAATGTCTCTGAATGGTTACCTTTATTCTATTAAAGCAACCAATAACCGTTTAAAAACAATAATCTTACCTTTCACATGGCAGACAACCAACTTTTTATATTATGTTTGCCAATATTCGCCTGATATCCTCACCGAATCGCAAAGGGAAACTTGCCTGCCATGAAAACTGTTCACAAATCCATCAGCTTGCGGTGGTTCAGATACACCGGCTGCTACCTGATCACCCTGCTGTCACTGACCCTCACTGCCTGCCAGTCCCTGCCCACGGAGCAGGCCTTTGCCAAGGCCTACGGCGCCAATCTTCAGTACATTCAGGGCGCCCCTTACGTGCATGCGGTGTACGTCAACCCCGCGGCGTTCAGGATCCAGACCGATCAGGGCACTGGCAACTACCTGCACGTTTACATCGAGGGCGATGCCAATGCCTTTGTGAATGGCAAGGTTTCGGTTAACCCCACCCCGGACAACCCCCTGATGCTGGCTCTGATGCAAAAGGATGAGCAGCCGGCCATCTACCTGGGTCGCCCCTGTTATTTCAATCCCGAAGACCACCAGTGCTCACCGGACGTATGGACCCGCCAGCGCTACAGCAAAGCAGTGGTTCACAGTATGGCAGCCGCCCTGAAAACCTTCAGCCACGCCTACGAAGGCGTGGTGCTGATGGGCCACAGCGGTGGTGGTGCATTGGCCGTGCTGCTGGCGGAAAAGGAACCCAAAACCCGTATGGTGGTTACCCTGGCTGGCAACCTGGATACCTTCTCCTGGGCCCTCGAGCACAATTACCAGCCCCTCAAGCAATCCCTGAACCCTCTGGAGCAACCGCCCCTGCCCACCCGGATCATCCAGATCCATTATGCCGGCGCGGACGACCGGGTTATTGATGCTGACTGGGTTCAGGCCTATGCTGAAAAGCAGCATCGTGCCGAATTTCAGCGCCTGCTGGCGGTCAGTCACACCGAAGGCTGGCAGGAATTCTGGCCACAGGTGCTCGACAAGCTCCAGCGTTACCAGCAGTTCGCAGCACCAGGACCCATACCTTAACCGTGAACAGCCTTCCGGACCCGGCTCAATTCAACATAAAAAACGTGAATTATTAACAACGAATTCAGGGCCCGGCTTTGTATACTGGGCGAAGAATCATTAAAGGGCGAGGTTAAAGATGCAACGCAACTCCATGAAGACCAACGATCGTGGCCTGAAAAAAGCCACCGGCAACCCCCTGGTGGCGGTCGCAGCATTCACCATCACACTGCTGGCCGGCTGCGCCACCACACCAGCCCCGGAAATCCCCGAAGAAGCCCGCAACGCAGACGATCTGCTGATTATTGACTGCCTTCTGCCTGGCCAGGTGCGCCGGCTGGGATCCTACTCCACCTACCTTACGGCCCGCCGCCCCATTAAAACCACTGCGTCTGATTGCGAAATCCGCGGTGGCGAATACGTTGCCTTCGACCGGGCAGACTACGCCACAGCGTTGAAAATGTGGCTGCCTCTGGCGGATGCCGGCGACCCCGAAGCCCAGACCTATGTGGGTGAGATTTTTGAAAAGGGCCTGGGCATCAAGCCGGATTACACCACTGCGGCCAGCTGGTACCGCAAGGCCGCCGAGCAGGGGTTTTCCCGCGCTCAGATCAACCTGGGCAACCTCTACGAAAAAGGCTGGGGTGTTCCCAAGGACAAGGCGATCGCCCTGAACTGGTATCGCCGTGCCTCCGGGGTTCAGGACGATGATCTGCAGTACGCGTCCTCCGTGGAAATCACCTCGGAAGCCCAGAAAGAACTGGATGCACTGCGTGAAGAAGTGGCCTTTAAAAACCGCCAGCTGGAGGATCTGCGTTCCCAGCTGGCCAGCACCCAGCGGCAGCTGAAAGACAGGAAATCCGCCCTGCTGGCGGCAGAGAAAGCCCGGCACGAAAAGGAGAAAGCACTGATTGCCCAGCAATCCAAGGCCATTCATGAGCAAAGCAAGGCACTCATAGAGCAGCTGAAAATGGAGCTGGTGAAAGCCACTGCCGAAGTCAGCCAGCAACAGGCGGAACTGGCAAAGCTGAACCAGGAAGCCGAAACCATGAGCGCCAAGATTGCGTCAGCCTCGGATAAGGTGAATAACGAGCAGATGCTGGTGGCCGCCAACGTGGATGCTCCCAGCATCGAAATCATTGATCCGCCCATGTCACTGATGCGGGGCACGCCCACGGTTCGGCTGCGCTCCGGCATTACCGAAAAAGAGGTAGTGGGCAAAATCAAGGCCCCCTCGGGACTCAAGGCCTTTTACGTGAACGGCCGCCAGGAACCGGTGGACGATTACAGCCTGTTCTGGGTTACCGTGCCTGTTAAATCCGTGCGTAACACCGTAAAACTGAAAGCCGTGGATGATCAGGGGCGCGAAGTGGAATTTGATTTTTCCCTCGTGGCGGATCAGAAGCCGCTGGATGAAACCGTCAAGGTGTCCCAGGCTGCCCCGCTGGATATCGACCGCTCCGTGACCCTTGGCCGCTACCACGCCCTGATTATCGGTAACAACCGCTACGCCTATTACCCCGACCTGGAAACCCCCATCAATGACGCCCGGGAAACCGAGAAAATCCTGCGGGAAAAATACGGCTTCAGCACCACCGTGCTCACCAACGCCACCCGTTACGATATTCTCTCTGCACTGAATGACCTTCGCGAGAACCTGACCGCGCAGGACAATCTGCTGATCTACTATGCTGGCCACGGCGAGCTGGATGATGCCAACAGCCGCGGTTACTGGCTGCCAGTGGATGCAGAGCCGGGCAACAGCGCCAACTGGATTTCCAATGTGTCGGTGTCGGATATTCTCAACGCCATGCCCGCCAAACACGTGATGGTGGTGGCAGACTCCTGTTATGCCGGCACCCTCTCCATGGCCTCAGTGCCCCGTATCAATGTGGACATGTCCCCCGAGGCCCATGCCGAGTGGGTAAAAATCATGTCGAAAGCCCGGGCCCGCACAGTGCTCACCTCCGGCGGGGTTGCACCGGTACTGGATGGCGGCGGCAGCGGCCACTCAGTTTTTGCCCGGGCCTTTATCGATACCCTGAACAAGGCCGATGGCATTGTGGAAGGCCATTCTGTTTATCGTGAAGTGCTGGGCAAGGTTCGCATCCGGGCCCGTGAGCTTAACCACGACCAGGTGCCTGAGTATGCACCCGCCCGTTACGCAGGGCACGAGGCCGGAGAATTCTTTTTCCAGTCTATCTGACCCACCCCGCCGGCGGGTAACCGCAATTACCTGCCGGCGGCCTATTTATACCCAGCCCTCGCCTTGCTACCATTAGCAACTTTGATCCTCAGGGATTCGGGCATTCAGGGGTAGCAGTATGATGGAAAAGGTAACCGACCTTTTCAAAGCGTTCAGAAACAATGAGATAGCCTACGACGAACTGTTCGGAGCACTGACCCGGATGTTGTCAGAGGACCCCCATTTCGCCACTCATGCCATTGCCACCCTGGATAATGCCCAGCAGCTGACACCGATACCGGTGACCGATTTTATCCAGCTACGGAGCCAGCTGGAAAACACCGCCGAAACATTTCAGCAACAGGAAACCCTGCAACCGGAAACCGGCGTTAATGCCGGAGATGCCACCCGGATGTTTGATGCCGAGGAACAAACCCAGCGGCCGGATTCCGGCATGGCCGGAGCCTATGACCCCACCCTGATTGCCAACCCGGCGGATTTTGAGAAGCCACCGGCCGCAACGCCGCCGGCAGACACTGGGGCTGGCACCAGCACCGATCAACCGGATGACGCTACCGTCATTATGCCCACGCCGCCCCGGCAGCAATCGGCCACACCTTCCACAACTCCGCCTCCGACAACTCCGCCGCCGGCCAACCCGGTTTCACCTACCCCGGCGCCCCCGGAACTGGATGACCAGGCCACCCTGATCGCCTCCCCTGCTGCGCCAGAGTCCAGCCCGGTTCCCAGAGCACCCGCTGCCCCTGAACCGGAGCCCGTGCCGACGCCTCGCCCCACTCAGAAAGACAAAATCGTGCCCGTCCCTGTGCTGGCAGGCCTGGGTGTGCTGGGGCTGGCGATTGTGCTGGCGCTGGCTTTCTGGCCCGGGGAAGA
>JAWVYU010000005.1:0-42710 GCA_033722575.1 Ketobacteraceae bacterium
AACTGGAGGCAGTGCTCAAGGAAGTACTAAGGCTTCATCCACCGCTGATTGTGCTGATGCGTAAGGTAAACGAAACCATGCGCTTTAAACACTACAGCATTCGCAAGGGGGATATGGTCTGGACAAGCCCTCCGGTAACCCATCGTATGGCACATCTTTTTCCACATCCGCTGCAATTTGACCCCGAACGCTACGCAGAAAACCGCGGAGAGGATAAAAACCTCATGGCCTATCAGCCGTTTGGCGGCGGCAAGCACAAGTGCTCCGGCAACGCATTCGCCATGTTCCAGATAAAAGCCATCTTTGCATTGTTGCTTCGCGAATACGAGTTTGAGCTGGTGGGTCCCCCGGAAAACTATCAGGATGACTACAGGGAAATGATCGTACAGCCGAAATCGCCTTGTCTCATCCGCTACCGACGCCTGAAAAAAGCCCCCTTCATCCCCGCTGAAAGCAGGCCCCGCAAAGAATCCATTACCGTAGAGAAAAATGAAAGCAGCTGCCCGCTTCATGCCGCGTTCCCCGCTCCTGCACAAAGCCTCGCCGTCTCCGTTGATCCGCTTCTTTGTCAGGGCCACGCCATGTGTATGGCGGAAGCTGGTGAAGTATTCAGGGTCGACGACGCCGGCACACTGACCATACTGAAACAAAATATCAGCCCCGAAATTGCCGATCGGGTCCGAAACGCCGTACGCCACTGCCCCAATCAGGCATTAACTTTGTCTGAGAAGACAACAAAAACAACAAACTGACAATAAAATACCAGAGGAAACACCATGACATCCTATAGCCGCAGCGAACTGGAAGAAATGATGGAGCGCTGGCTCCAGGCCAACAAAGATGCCGAAGCCAGCGGCGACTGGACAACTCACCTGGGAAAAATGTACACGGAAGATGCCACTTACTCCTGGAATATTGGACCGAACGAGGAGTTCGTGGCGAACAACAGACAGGAAATCTGTGATCTTGCCCTAGGATATCAGATGAAAGGCTTCGAGCAGTGGCAATACCCCTATCACGATATCATTATTGACGAAAAACGGGGTACCGTGATTGGTTTCTGGAACCAAACTGCACCCTATCAGCGAGAAGATGGTACACCCTACCAGATTGCCGGCGTTGGCGGTTCCTGGTTCGAATACGGCGGTGACTATAAATGGCGCTGGCAGAAAGATTTCTTTGACCTCGGTAACGCAAAGGCGCTTTTCTTTGAGCTGGCAGGTGCCGGCCTCCTGGAACCCGTGGTCAAAGAAAAGATTCACCGGCAGGCTCGGGGTGACCTGTTGCCTGGTCACCGCAAACTCAGACCTGAACCTTCCCGTTGGCAGAAAACCCGTAACACCCTGGCCATGATAAAAATAGCGGTAACGGGAAGCTGATATGCGAAACGCCATTGCCAGAAAGAGCGTACCGCTACCGCGCCCTGGAACCACCTGGTTCAGCACCAACAGGGGCAAAGCGGAAGCTGAACGTTTTTTCCTGCTCTATTCCCCCGTGTGGATGGCACTGATGGCGGTAATGATGATAACCGGCTGGGCGGAAAGCAGCTCCGACAGCTGGCTGCTGATCCATTCGCTGCTAGTGGCGCTGCCATTGGTAATGATACCCCTGTGGCAGCATTACCGCCGTTTTGGAATCCTGGAATGGCAGTCAGTTCGGAGCACTTATTGGTTCAAAGCCAATTTGTATATTGCTCTGTTCAGCTTTTTCGGCAACTATTTCGGCACTTTTTATTTTTTCGATATGCTGGGCATGGTGTACCAATTTCCCAGCGCGGAGACAACGCTGGAATCTGCATTGCTTTCCCAGGGTGATAACAGAGTGCCGCTGATCATGTACTTTTACACCCATGCCTATTTTATGACTTATCATGTGACGGCTACCCTGGTGATAAGGCGCCTCGGCGTACACCAGGTCCTCTGGCTATTTCTCTCCGCCAGTTTTATGGTGGGATATTGCTGGGCGTGGATTGAGACTGCCGCCATGGCCAACCCCCTGATGGCCAACAGTTTCTATTATGAAAACCGGAGCGCCATGCTGACCTATGGCAGCGCAATTTACGCCACCTATTTCATTGCCAGTTTTCCCATTTTTTTTGCTATTGATGAAAGCAGCCAAAAGCCCTGGACGTTGAAAGCAGTATGCGCCGGCGCGCTCAGTGCCAGCATGCTGACATTCTATCTGCTGGATTTTACAATGTGGGCCATCGGCAGGCTCTAGGCAGGCAGCCCTATCATCCGGAAAAGGTCCTGATTCCTCACCTTCCCGGTCGGCATTCGCGGAATCGCTTCGATAATGTGGAAATGCCGGGGAATCTTGAATCTCGCCAACCGGCTCTGAAGAAAACTCCTCAGGGAATTGCAGTCATCACAGGTAATTTTTTCCGCTTCCGGGTCACCACTCACCAATTCCACCACCGCATGCACCTGCTCGCCCCACTCCGGGTCCGGCACACCGATGACAGCACAATCCTGCACCATGGGGTGCTCCAGTATCGCGTGCTCCACTTCCGCAGGGTAAATATTTACGCCACCGGAAATAATCATGTTAGACATGCGACCGCTCAGATACACAAATCCCTCGTCATCCACATAACCGCGATCCCCTATCGAAAATACATGGGGCTTTGGGTGGGCCTGCCGGGTTTTATCCGGGTCATTGTGATAGGAAAATACCTGGGCCAGATCCTGATGGCAGCAATAAAGCTGGCCTTCTTTCGCAGCGGTGGGGTTGCCGCTATCATCACCCACATAGACCCTGAAGTGGGGTAACGGTTTACCCACGGTGCCGGGTTTTCTGCGCCATTCGGCGCTTTTCACCAGCGTTGTAACACCAGCCTCTGAACCACCCCAGTATTCCACCAGAATATCGCCCCACCAATCCAGCATGGCTGCCTTCGTATGAGGCGCAACGGGAGCTGCGCCATGCAATACCAGCTTCAGGCTCTCAGCGACGTTCAGCAAGTCAGGATTCAGGGGTTGCTGATCCCGGTATTTGAGCAATCGCACCATCATGGTTGGCACCAGATGGGTGGTGGTTACATGAAATTCTGTCACCAGCTCTGTAAAGCGCTTTTCATCCCAGCTTTTCATTATGATTACCGGGGCACCGTTGAGAAGGTCATAGAGAGCAAACAACATGGGAGCCGCATGATAGAGCGGTCCGGTCACCAGGTGTGGCCCAACCCCGGAAAGTCCAAATGCTTTGCCTCCCTGTTTCATTCTTGATAATGCGTCCATCAGTAAAGCAGGTTTGGCACGCATCACACCTTTCGGCTTCCCTGTCGTGCCACTGGTATAAAGCATCGTGCCACCGGATGGAAAATCAGGCCGAAGGAACATACCTGAAGTATCCTCAACCTTGTCCATGCAGGGGGCAAACCTGCGCCAGGATTCAATATTCAGTGCAGGTACATCGGTACCCTGACTCAGGATGGTGTGGTCACTGTCATGCACCAGCAGGCGTGCAGAGCAGTCTTTCAGAATATAGAGGGCTTCAGGGCGGGTAAGATGGGTATTGACCGGCGTTACCCACAGCCCCGCCACAATACCGGCCAGCAGCGCTTCAATGAATTCAACACGATTGCCGATATGCAGAGCAATATGGTCGCCCGGCAATAAGCCGAATTGCTCCGCGTACAGGCGGGCGACCGCAAAAACATTATTCTGCAATTCCTGCCACGAGCGGCTTCTGACAATATCCGTTACCGCCAGGGATTCCTTGAGGGAATCATCAATATCGAACAGTTGCATTGATCGCAGGCACTTATCGGGAGTCGTTTAACTGCGAAGAAACTTGATGGCCAGCAGTCCGAACAGAATGCATTCGCTGATGGGAAGGTAACGTATCTGCTCAAAAAGCCCATGGGGGAAAACCGCAACGCCCAGCCGCATCAGCGCCAGCATTGCCAGGCCCACCCCGGTTGCTTTCATAATCGCTCTTCGATCCAGCCCGGTTTCAGTCAGCTGCGTCAGGATCAGCCCCCAGCTGACAAATGCCGCCCCTGCTGTTGCAAGTCCATAAAGAATCAATCCAAGATTTTCAGCAGCTGCCTTGCTGAACAAGCCGGGCGCCACCACATACAAGAGATAACCAAAGAACAGCGAAGCGCCCACCGCCACCAGAGCGGCAGCGGTGATTTTTATCAGCTTGCGGTTGGTTTCCAGAATCATGTTCAGGCTTCCGCGGTTTCTGTAGCGGCCTGGGCCTGACGGTCCCGCTCGTCATCCAGTGCAGTTTTCTGCGGCGGAATAGGGTTAACCGAGTCCACGGTGTACACCTTGGGCTCATCCCAGGTAGAAGGCACGTCAGCCGCATCCACATAAAACTGGTTATACCACTGCCGCAGCTTGTGTATCGGGCCGTCACCGTCACAAAGCACCGGGTTGTCGACCCGTTTTTTGGTATGCCAGAAGTGCACATCCTCAAAGAAAGCCTGCTGGCTCAGCTGCACATAACCCTGCACCATGGCATCGCAATCCTGTTCGCTCATGCCGGGAAACTTTTTGACCATAACACCAAAGCGCAAATCGAAACTTTCCGTGGATGTGGGTACGTGACTCACCAGCAACTTGGATTCCACCGGTACACCGTTCATTTCCCCGGTCATTTCCGTGATCATGTAGGCGGGACCGTAATAGGTAGCAGTGGTTTTGAGTATGGAGTCCCCCGCAAGGCGCGGACTTTTGCCTTCCATTTTCTGAATACAGATGTGCTTGTGGAATGTGTTTTCAAAAAACAGCGCTTCTGACGAATGAACCGGGCCGAAATGCGCTTTGTCCGCCATATTATCCACCAGTTCCCGGCAGTTGGTCTCTATGGGAATCAGAGCGATTTCCCAGTCGGACCACTCATCACTGCCGTACTCTTCAATCACCGGCGGCATTTCCTCTTCTTTGGGCGGATTATCTTCCGGATCATGATAGACATAAACCAGTCCATTGCGCTCCAATACAGGCCAGGGTTTGATACAGGCGCGGGGCGGTATCTTTTTCGCGTAAGGAATATCATCACAAACGCCATCCTCACCCCAGCGCCAGGCATGCATGGAGCAGCGCAATGAATTGCCCTCCACATACCCTTCCGAGAGGTCCGCTCCCATATGAGGACAGTAGCCATCCAGAATAATCAGCTGATCCTGCTCACCCCGGAATGCCACCAGGCTGGTGCCAAAATAAGGCAGTTTCATGGGCGCGTTCTTGAAATCAGTTGCTTTGCCCAGGCAATGCCAGCCACGGGCATAACGCTCTTCGATCTGTGCGGCTTCTATTTTGGCGTACTTGCTCATGGTGCTACCCTCTCCTGTTCATCTTTTCCGGGGTTTTTTTCTGTACTTTTTATTGGTTTCTTATTGGTTTCAGCGGCATGTTTTTTGGTTCCGGGTTTCACCCGGAATTCCCGTAAAAACGTTGTGCTCTATAATGTGGTATACAGTATAAACTAACAAGCCCCTTGTTATTTTGCAATATTAATGCAAATATATCTCATAATTCTGAATTCAGCACCTGACAGAACCTTCCAGCAATAAGAAATACCTATATTTTTCAGTCACTTGATTAACAAAACGCCAGCAACCAAGAACAAGGAGAACAGCATGGATCCAGCTCAGATGAGGGCCACCGTAGAAAAATACATAGAAGCTGTGAGCACCGACAACCTGGACCTGATTCGGGAGATCTACGCGGACAATGCCACGGTGGAAGATCCGGTGGGCTCAGCGCCTCACGAAGGTATGACCGCCATTGAAGCTTTTTACAAGAAAGTGCATGGACTGGGCGTGAAGCTTGAGCTGACAGGCCCAGTACGATGTGCAGGAAACGCAGCAGCCTTTCCCTTCAAAGCCAATACAGGAAGCCACGCACTGGATATTATTGATGTATTTGAATTTAATGAAGATGGCAAAGTGGTGTCCATGAAAGCCTACTGGGGCCAGTAAAAGCCGCACCTCACAACACTCTTCACTACGCTTTAAAAAAAGCCCCGAAAAAAAGCCCGGCGGTCGCAAGATACCGCCGGGCTTTTTTATTGTTGGTACAGGCTGCCACTATTCAGCAGCACAGCAGCCTGCCGGCTTACATGGCAGAACGTGCCCCGCCATCGATAAAGATATCCTCTCCGCTGATGTAGCTGGCTTCATCAGAAGCCAGAAACGCTACCAGTGCCGCCACTTCTGCGGGCTCGCCTTTGCGGCTCAGGGGCTGCAGGTTCGCCAGCAGCCTGCGGTTCATACCCTCGGGAAAGCGCATGGTGGTTACCATGGGCGTTTCAATACCACCGGGACAAATCACGTTGGCGCGCACGCCATATTCCTCAAACTCCTGGGCCATGCATTTGGTGACTGCCGCCACGGCAGCTTTTGAAGCGCAGTAAGCCGTCTGGTAAGCGGTCATGACTTTAGCGTTTAGCGAGGCGAAATTAACAATATTGCCTTTGGTTTTCTGCAGGTGAGGCATGGCTTCGCGACAGATAGTGACTACGCTGTTGAGGTTGATGGTCATAAAGCGGTTGAATATATCGCTGGTGAGTTCATCCAGTCGATAGAACCCGCCAATGCCGGCCGCATTAACCACCACGTCCAGCTGTCCGAAAGTGTCTACAGCGGATTCCACTAACGCCTTGCAGGATGCCTCTTCCATTGCGTTAAAAGGAACCGCTTTTGCCACACCGCCGGCAGCATCAATATCCGCCGCGGTTTGCTGCAAGCCTTCTTCGTTGATATCACCAAGAATCACTTTGGCACCTTCTGACGCCAGCCGCAGTGCGGCCGCTTTTCCCATACCGGACGCCGCCCCAGTGACGATTGCAACTTTATCTTCAAAACGACTCATTTGTTATGTCTCCAGATTGTCTGATTTCTTATTGTTAAACGCTGTAACCACCGTCAACAAACAACAGCTGACCGGTAACGTATTTGGAACGGTTGGACGCGAAGAACGCAGCGGCTTCGGCAATATCTTCCGGCACACCAAAATGCTTGATGGGAAGCGTGGATAAAACCGCCTCTTTCCAGGCTGTATCAAATACCCCTTCGGCTTCAAGGCGTTTGAAAATACCCGTTTCAATAACGCCAACCGCCACACTGTTGGCACGGATGCCATGCACACCCTCTTCCTTGGCCAGATACTTTACCAGAGCTTCGTTAGCGGCTTTTGGAGCCACCGAAAGCACATCTTTGGGCGGCGTACGACCAAGCCCTGCAGAAGAAATGTGAACCAGTGATCCGCCATCGTTGGCTCTGAAATGGGGAATAATATTTTTCACGATACGAAAGAATCCGTTCAGGTCACCCTGTATGACTTCGTCCCACTGATCGTCAGTGACATCGGCCAGAAAAGGCTGTTTTATATCGGATCCAGCAGCCACCACCACACTGTGCAGGCGGCCGTGGGCCGCTATGGCACCTTCGATGGCACTGACAATCTGATCCTTGTCAGCAATGTCCACCTGATGAATCGTGCAGCGCACGCCAATAGCTTCAATGGCCCGGGCTGCTGATTCTGCTTTTTCCCGGTTACTGCGGTAGGTTATGGCCACATCACTACCGCCCTGCGCTATGCGCTCTGCTATAGCCGCACCGATGCCACCACTGCCGCCAAAAACCAGAGAGGCTCCGTCATCGAATTCCTGCATCATGGTGTTCTTTTCCCTCTTTTCTTTTTTTAGCATTTCTTAATCGCAACTGCAGCCATTCAATGTAGCAGGCCACCTTCAGGCCATTGCAGCTTTTGCCGGTTTCTGACCGGACCGGATTTCCTCTGCCTGCTGACGTGGATCTGTCTTCACCATGTGCCGGGCAGCAAGGTAGGCAAAGGTCATGGCCGGTCCCAGGGTTGCTCCCGCTCCCGGGTATTTGCTCCCCATCACCGATGCGGCTGTATTGCCGATGGCATACAGCCCTGGCACAGGATTTCCGGCGTTACTGATCACCTGACCATTGCTGTCAGTGAGCATTCCCCCTTTGGTACCGATATCGCCCGGGTAAATGGGAATGGCATAGAAAGGCCCTTCCGCTATCGGAGCGATACAAGGGTTGGGTTTGGTATTGGCATCGCCGTAGTACCGATCGTAATAGCTTTCACCACGATGAAATTCAGGATCCTTTCCGGTTTTGGCGTATTCATTGTTCCTGGCAACGGTCTCCGCCAGCCCCTTGGGGTCCACACCGATTTTTTCTGCCAGCGCTTCAATGGTGTCTGCTTTTTCCAGCACGCTCCACACACGTTTGCCAAGGCGGTTATCCGGCATGGAATACCCGGGTGCGATGGGTCCAAGGGGAAATTTTTTCCGGAAAACCGCATCGAATACGACGTAGGCGGGTATGCTGGGCCGGGTTTCCGACTGCGCTTCGTAAAAGGCCAGACCGGATTCAAGATAGGGAGCCGCTTCGTTGGCAAAGCGTTTGCCCTCTTTGTTGACAATCACCAGGCCAGGCAAGGATCGCTCCGCAAAAATCACGAATGGCCGGTCCCAGCCAGGCACCTTGATGGCCGGCGCCCACCAGGCATGCTGCATCAGATCAAAGGCTGCCCCCACTTTTTCACCCGCCGCTTGGCCGTCGCCGGGGTTATTGGTCTGGGAACCACTCCATTCAGCACTGGTGGGCTTGGGAAGGTACTGTTCACGCATTGCCTGATTATGCTCAAAACCACCAACCCCAACCACCACGCCGCGGCGGGCACTGATGCGTGTTGATTTTCCATTTCTTTTGATAACCGCGCCGGTTACAACGCCGTCTTCTTCAATAAGTTCTTCCAGGGGTGATTTAAGCCACAGATCAACGCCCAGCTCTTTCATGCTCCAGCGTAACTGGCCGATCAACGCATTACCCAGCGTCAGCCGGCGGGAACGCTTGCCCTTGAGACGACCGGGAATATCCAGGTAATAACGCAGCACCATGGTTAACGCAACCCAGAGCCAACCCTTGGCCTGGGTCAGGAACATGCGGCCTTCTTTCATGGTCATGGTAAATTTGCCGGCCACCAGCACCTGAGGCGGGGGCTCCCGCAACTGGTCAAAGTCATCCCCCAGGTATTTGGCATGCATGGGGACCGGCTGATGGGTACGGTGGCCTTCCTTGCCGCCAGGCTTTTCCGGGTAATAATCACTGTAGGGAACCGGCTCGTATTTCAAGCGCGTCTTTTGATCCATGTATTCCAGCATCTCTGATGCCTTTTCCACATAGGTACGCATGCGCTCTTCAGACACTTCGTCGCCGATCACGGATTTCATGTAGGTCAGCGCCTCTTCCACCGAGTCCCTGACGCCATCCGCCCGCGCGTAGTGACTGTTGGGAATCCAGATACCGCCACCAGACATGGCAGAGGTACCGCCGTACTTGTCGCTCTTCTCTGCAACCAGAACCCTTTCGGCACCTTCCAGCTTTGCAACAATCGCCGCTGTCAGCGCCCCTGCCCCGGAGCCAACAACCAGCACATCAACATGTTCATCATAACCGGGGGTTGTCTGCTCCGATTGGTTAGATGGCATAGCGGGTTCTCCTCCATTCATCCGAATCTACCCTGTTCGGACCATCATATATGGGAACAAACCTATTTTGCAACATTATTGCAAATATATTGTTTATTTAGATTTTCAATCCCTATACAATCGGAATGAATGTGCACAGAAGAACATCCATCCCCGCATCAACGGGCACCGAGGCTGCCTGACAAAGCGGGCATAACCGCACAAAAACAACGACTTGAACCAGCCAGAAAAGTATCAGCTGACATGGCAGAAAGGACACCATCATGACATTAACACCCCAAGGCAATCACAGCTATATCTGCGGCGCTGCCGAGGCACCGTTACTGTTCGAGACCATTGGCAACTGTTTTGACCGGATTGCCGCAACCTACCCGGACAAGGAGGCTATTGTTGTACGCCATCAGGGCATTCGCTGGAGCTTCCGGGAATACAATGACAAGGTCAATGAACTCGCCACCGGGCTGCTCAGGCTGGGTATTCAGCCCGGGGACCGGGTGGGGATCTGGGCGCCCAACCGCATTGAGTGGTGCCTGACCCAATTTGCCACCGCCAAGATCGGTGCAGTCATGGTATGCATAAATCCCTCGTACCGGCTTTATGAACTGGAATACGCGCTGAACAAGGTGGAATGCAAAGCGATCATTGCGGCGGAAAAATTCAAAACCAGCGAATACCTTAAAATGCTTCAGGAACTTGCCCCGGAACTGTCGCGGTGCGAGCCGGGCCAACTGGACGCTCACCTGCTGCCGCATCTGAAAACGGTTATCCGCATGGGCGACGCGAAAACCCCGGGCATGTTCAATTTTCCGGATGTCTGCACTATGGGGGGCGCGGAAGAACACGCCCGGCTCAGGGAACTGGCAGATCTTCTCCAGCCCGATGATGCCATTAACATTCAGTTTACCAGCGGTACCACGGGCAGCCCCAAAGGCGCCACACTGACCCACTTCAATATTCTCAATAACGGCAACCAGGTGGCTGAGGGCATGAATTTCAGTGAGGTCGACCGCCTCTGCATACCAGTGCCCCTGTATCATTGCTTTGGCATGGTCATGGGCAATCTGGCCTGCCTTACCAAAGGTGCTACGGCTGTTTTCCCCAGCGAGGCTTTCGAACCGCTGGCCGTACTGGAAACCGTTCAGGAAGAAAAATGTACCGCGTTGCATGGTGTGCCCACCATGTTTATCGGCGAGCTGCAGCTGCCGGAGGTGGATAAACTGGATCTCAGTTCACTGCGTACCGGTATCATGGCAGGCGCACCCTGCCCCGCCGAAGTCATGCGCCAGGTAATGAGCAAAATGCACATGAACGAGGTCACCATCATGTATGGCCAGACCGAAACCAGCCCTGTTAATCACATGACCGGTCTGGACGCGCCTATGGACAAACGCTGCGAGACGGTTGGCAAGGTAGGCCCCCACCAGGAAATCAAGATCGTGAACAGCGAGGGCCGTGTGGTGCCGCTGGGAGAAAAAGGCGAACTGTGCTGCCGCGGTTATTCCGTTATGCAGGGTTACTGGAACGACCCTGAAAAAACCCGGGAAACCATAGATGCGGCCAACTGGCTGCATTCCGGAGACCTGGCCATTATGGATGAGGAAGGCTATGTAAAAATCGTTGGTCGGATTAAAGACATGATTATCCGCGGCGGCGAAAACATTTATCCGCGAGAGGTGGAGGAATTTCTTTACACGCACCCGGCCATTCAGGAAGTCCAGGTATTTGGCATTCCGGATGAAAAATACGGCGAGCGGGTATGTGCCTGGGTACAACTAAAACAGGGCAAAAGCCTGACGGCAGACGATATCAAAGACTACTGCAAAGACAAAATCACCCACTTCAAGGTGCCCAGTCTGATCCGGTTCGTGGATGAATTTCCGATGACCGTGACCGGCAAAATACAGAAGTTCAAAATGCGCGAAGCGATGGAAAAAGAACTGGCTGAAAACACCCGGGCGGAGCCGGCCTGATACAGACTGGCCTGTATATAGCGGGTTATTAGAGGTGTTGTGACAAAACCTCTAGTAACCCGGCACCTATTCTCTCAGCAGGCTGACCCACGGTATCACGAAACTGCCGCAAGCCTTTCGCTACTGTTCTCCGGATAGCCCGTGTCGGCCGGCATAATACGAGTCACCGTTACCGGCACGCCTCCTTGCGGCTCGGTCTGGCCACTGACCTGCATCTGGCCTGGCCATTCATCGTTGTTGGCGAAGGATGAATCAAACTCCACCCGGCGATAAAAATCACCCCAGATAATACGCAATTGCTGCTTGGCCTGGTTGGCACCAATACAGGCGCGACGGCCTCCGCCAAAGGGAAAGTATTCGAAGGGCCCCGGTTTGAATTTGCCATCCAGCCAGCGCTCCGGCCGAAACTCCTCAGCATCTTCCCCCCAAATATCCTTGCGGCGCTGAATAATATAGGCACCCGCCAGAACATTGGTACCCGCTGGAATCACATAATCACCAAACTGAACATCTTCAACCAGGTAACGCAGAGCGCCCACAGCAGAGGGTGTCAGGCGCATGGACTCGTTAAGGGTGGCATTACAATAGGGCAGCTCGCATATTTTCAGCGGGTCAAACCGCCCGTTTTCCCTGATGGATGCCAGCACTTCTTCGCGACACTTCTGATATACATCCGGGCGCCTCACCATCCACAGCATGTGCCATGCACTGGTGGCGGCACTGGTTTCATGACCGCCCACCAGAATACCCATGGCCTCGGAAATGATGCGCTCCTCATCCAGCAGCCTGCCATCTTCATAAGTGGCACGGCACATGGTGGCAAACATATCGGTGCGCGATTCGTCGTTCTTGTCACGAATGTCACGGATTTCTTCCAGAAACATATCCGCCAGCTGCACTTTCAGATCCACCGCCTGCTTCCACGGAAGCAACCCTTTCTTACCAGTCCCCCTGTCACCCCGCTGCTGGCGTTCCATGTATTTGCGGTTCAGCCACTGGCGCCACTTGTAGGGGCCATACAGCGTGCCCAGAGTGAACATGGTGTTATTGGTCGCCGCACCGATCCAGCCCAGCATCAGCTTTTTGTAGCGTTCTGCACGCTCACCGCCTTTCAGGCCCAGCAAGGTATAAACGGCCATGTCCAGTGCAATATCACCTACCTTTCTGGGCGTATCAAACTGATCGCCAACCTGCCAGCTGTTGATGTGCTGCTCCGCGAATTCGAACATGGTTTCGGCCCTGTCGTGCAGACGCCTGGCGATCAGGGGAGGAATCACAATCTTGCGGGAACCCTGGTGTTCCTTACCGTTAAGAAACCCCGTTTGCCGCACACCAATATCAATGGGTATCGGCAATCGGGACTGGTCGATCTGCTCTGGTTTAAGATTGAAAAACTGTTTCGCCAGCGCCGGCGTGTTCAGCCACACAAATGGCGCCAGACCGGGAAAGCGCAAAGTGAACATATCACCATAGGTTTTATAGTTTTCTTCAAGAAAATCATAGGCACCCAGTCCCATTTTCATGGCGTTCATGAATTTCATGCCGCTGGGCCCCGGTGGCAGTACCGCTGACTTCACCATCTCTCCCTCCTCACCTTGTCTGATCTGGCGCTTTGAATCCGGTGTTCGCGCTCTTTATTCTGACTGGCTTTAAACTGTTGAGTATACGCCGTATACTCAACATAGCGAACTCGCTTTTTTAAGTCCAGACATTTTTGGGGGTGAACTGATGGAAGACCTGGGCAGGCGCATTCAGCGGCTGGAGGATATAGAGGCAATCAAACAGCTCAAGGGGCGCTACCTGCATGCCTGTGACCGGAAAAACACGGATCAGATCCGCGATTGTTTTGCACCTGGTGCGGTGACCATTGACTACGGCCCCATCGGAAAATTTGCATCCCGGGACGAGCTTATCGGGGTATTCAATGAAATGGCCGTGAAAACCGGCGTGATTGACAGCCATCACGCCCACAACCCCCAGATCCACTGGATAGACGAAACTCATGCTGAAGGCATCTGGGATCTGTTTTTTTTCCAGATCAACCCGGAAAGCCAGACGCTGATGCAGCTGGCGGGCTATTACGAGGATTGTTACGAAAAGAAGTCTGGGAGCTGGTGTATTACCCGAAGCCTGTTCCTACCCACATCGACGCTGATGTCAGGTTACGAAGACGGGTTAATCAACCTGCTCAAGGCAGGAGAAACCCCCAGCTTTTGAAGCCTGGGGGAGTCGGCATCATATATCCTGAGCGCAGTTTTCCTTACTGGAAGAACTGTTGGAAGCAAACCGGCAGCGGAAGAAATTCCTGACGTTGTGCCAGTACTGGCTGCCCAGAAAAAACATACTGAGCCAGAAAGCGCCTTCACCCAGCACCACAATAACGGTGGTACCAATGGCGGTCTCTGCCAGGGTCAGTCCCAGGAATGGCAACGAGGCTGCAATTACCCAGGTCACTACGGCAAACGCCAGTAGGGAAAATCCTGCAACCTTTTTCATGATACGACTCCTTCAGTCGGTGAATTTACCGGGTTTTCCGGTTGCCAGATACGAGATCACGCACCGGACTTAGATGAATTCTGGTCATTTAAATTAGAATTCACAATCTAAAAACCGGAAGTTCTGGCAAATTTACACTATTTTACGCTGTTTCTGACTGAAATCGCCTGTAACGCCTAGAGAATATAGGGAAATATCGCCTTTCGGTTGTCCGGGTAGTCGGGAAAAGTTTCCTGGTACCAGCGATGATTGGCTACCGCCCTGGGCACCAGATTGGCCATGGTGAACACCACAAAGGACAACCCCGCCAGCGACCAGGCAGCAATCGAAAAGCCCACCCAGGTGATGATTTCTCCCAGATAGTTGGGCATGGACACATACCGATAGCCCCAACCATAGGGAATTTTGTAGCCGTCCCCGGGCTTTTTGCGCAGGTCTCTGAGAATCCGGTCGGATTTTTTATTGAGAAAATAGCCGAAGCAGAAAACAGCCACACCAATACCGAAACGCGGATCGTAAAGCCAGTTGCGATCCAGATGCTCAGCATAGATTGATATGTAAGCGCCGTTCAGATAGCCATTCACAGCACAGTAAGTACCCCCCATCAGTATCACCAGCAACGTGGTCCGGGAACCGGGCTTTACCTTGATCTGAAAAGGATAGATAAAGGCGCGATGGAAATAATGCAGCTGCCACATGAACAGGAGCAACAGACAAACAGGATTGCCCGCATTGGGCCCCGCCAGGTAAAAATAAAGAAACACCAATGACGCCGGGGACTCCATCAGAATCCAGCCCAATCGGGTATTGATTTTGGGCCCCCACCCGTCTTTCTGATGGCGGCCGTAGGGCGCATCTACAAACAACAGGGCCAGAGCGGAACAGGCCGCGGCCACAAATACGCCTATCAACGTGTAGTCAAAAATCGGGTTCCCGGTCATTACGCTGCCTCCTGCCGAATCGCGGAACTACATACGGAACTACATCTTATGTAGCAATATTACATAAGATGCACCCGGCCCGTATCGTCCATTTGCAGGAACAAGGCATTACCCCTGGGCCGGTTGATTTTCCTGATACACACACACCTGGTTCCGGCCCTGCAGTTTGGCCCGGTAAAGCGCCTGATCCGCTCTGGTAATCAATTCACTATAATTGTTACCGGGGCTCGCTACCATTGTGGCCACGCCCAGGCTGATAGTAACGTGATCTGCGGTCCGGGATTTGCTGTGAGGCCAGGCCAGCGCAGCCACCGTTTCACGGCAGGCATTCGCAATGGTTAATGCACTTTCCTCGCCCGACTCTGCCATCAGAACGGCGAACTCTTCCCCCCCGTAGCGAGCCACGAAATCAGTTACACGCGGGGCTGATTGTTCGAGCGCCCGTGCCACCGCCTTGATACAGGCATCTCCTGCCGGGTGGCCATAAAAATCGTTAAACTCTTTAAAGTGGTCAATATCTATCATCAGTAACGACATTTTGCTGCCATTGCGCAGGCTTCGCCGCCATTCGGAATCCAGTCGTTCATCGAAGGAGCGGCGGTTGGCAATATTGGTCAAGCCATCCTTCATTGTGATCTGACGCAGCTGTTCAGTTCGCTTCATCACCTTCTCTTCCATCTGGTCATAAAGCCTGGCATTAATCAGGGAGATCGCGGCCTGAGAACTCAGCAACTCAAGGGTCTTTTTATGTTGCCGGGTGAAGGCATTCTCTAGAAGGTTATTTTCAAGATATACAACAGCAATCAGTTTACCCTGCGACAAGATAGGCAAACATAACACTGATCTGGGATCCTGCTGCTGCAAATAATGGTCATAGCCAAAACGCACATCTCTGGCGGGACGATTAATAATGATGGTTTCCCGGGTCTGAAGCACATGCCGAATGATCGAGTCCGGAAGTTGCGGCCTGTCATTGTCGCAAACCACCTCAAGGGGCATGCTGACGCGGGTGCAGTTAGCCGGTTGTATTCCCCTGGTGGACCTGCCAGTGACCTCCACCATTATTTTTGACTCGTCCAGCAGCAGAATGGCCCCCTTTTCCGCACCGGCATTCTCCAGCAGAACCTCCATCATTTTCTGTAACAACGACTCAAGCCTCAAGTCCTCCGACAACAACTGATTTGCCTTGAGCAGCGAATGAAGATCCAGCAGCTCTGTCTGCTGCGGTGGCTTTTTACGGTGGCCGGACTGCTGGCGGCGACCCGTATGCCTGTCTCCCAGATTAAAGGGTACCGACGGCCACTGGCTCTCCAATAGCCGGCATTTCGCTTCAGCACCCCAGTTCTGATAGTGATAATAGGCTTCCTGTATCAGCGCAGTAGCAAGTTGCGGTTGGTTGCCGGCGCGCCAGTATCTGGCATAGAGTTCATGGGCCAGCGCCTCATAAACCGGGTAGCCGGCGACCTGTGCTTCTTCAATTGCTCGGGAAAAACTGGACATTGCCATTTTATCATCTCCCGTCAGCCATGCGATCCTGGCAGCCACAATAAGGTATTTGTGAAGAAAATTTTCGCCACATCCCGCCGACCAGGTTTTCAACCTGTCAGCGATTTCCTGTGCCTCCCGGAATCGTTCGTCATCGATCATCAGCTTTGCGTCTGAATCGCGGCTTAACTGTTCTGCACGAATCAGTGCCACATAAAAGTTGGCTTCCGCCATGGCAGGGCTGTCGGGCAAACACATGCCTACCACGGGCAGTTTGTCAGCAAAGGTTTCCTGCCCCGAAATATCATCCATCAGAAACGCGTGTCGCAACCTGCTCCAGACATGCAATGCCAGGTGAATAGATGGTGTATCGTAATCCTCTGCGAAGAATTCCGTCGTATTACAGGACGCGGTATCAAAACCAAGGGGCGACAGTGTTTTTCCCTGAAGCGCCAGCAAAGGTTGCATCACCCCGTAACGGAGATAATTTTCCGTGTTGGGCTGCTGGCTTTTCTTCAGAAAGCGAATACCGTCCTCCACCTGCGTTTCCAGCTCCGTCAGTGGCAGGCCCTTGGCAAACCGGTTGACCGAACCCAGAAGCGCACAGTAACCCGCTGACAACAGGTTGATACCCTCATATCCCCACTCAACGCCTTTATCCAGATAACCAAATGAGTTTTCCAGCGGTTCACACCAGTGCTGGTAGAACGCGCAAAAATACTGATAGATTGTGAGACGAAAATATTTATTGGGGCGGCTCTCCGCCAGATCCATGGCCAGCTTTCCCATACGATAGCATTCGGGGTATGTCTGTCCCATGGCCGACATCACTGTAACATAAGCTACGTAACCGACACTGCTAAGATCACACTGGCCGTTATTGAGAGTACAGCGCACCATTCTGCAGGCAGTCACCAGAAAAGCCTTGAGGGCCCCGGTCTGATAGGTTGCAAATGACAGGGCGTTATACACGCGCATGCGCAAGAGGTCTTCCTGGCCGGTCATTTCATCCATCTGCAATAACTGCTCGCGGGTTTCCAGAGCCAGCAGATCGCGGGTGGACCCATACTCCTCCAGCAGCTCCTGATCACTGATTTCATCCGGTTTTGTAAACACCTCATCCAGCAGGGATAACGCTAAAAGCAACACCGGGGTGGATTCCGCAAAACGACCCTGAATATGATACTGATCCACCTGCACAAGCAACAGGGTAACTTTTGCAACGGCGTCCGGAGCCTGGGGAATGGCGGTTTTATAAAGCGCTTCTGCGCGGTCAAAATTTCCGGTCAGGTATTCTGCCTCTGACAGCTCCTTGCAGATCGTCAGCATGTCGGAGGGGCATTCATTCCAGGGGTCCTCTGGCAGCAAACTGTAAGCCCTGGACAACAAAGACACCGCATTCTGGTAAGCGGAAGCGCTTTTTGCCTTGATACCTCCCCGGATATTCAAATCCATTACCTGCTTTTTCTCCGCCGGATCGGTTATCAGGTGTATTGCACTGTTGAACAGCCCCAGCAGGGTAAACAAGCGCTCTTCCAGATCCCGGGGATCCGTATTTGCCAGTAACAACCGGCCCGCGACCAGCTGTAACTGCGGGCGTTCCTCTTCCTCTGTCAAAGAATAGGCAGCGTGCTGTACACGGTCATGTAAAAAGCGGTACTCAGCACTATCCGGTAAACCCGCCGAGTCCCTGAACCCGTGCGCCTCACCACAGGGAATGACAAGACCAGACTGCAATGCGGGGCGGAGCTTGTTGACCGTTTCCTCGGGAATACCTTCAAACTCGCCGTGCCTGTCCGTCTGACTCACCAGCGCCAGCATCTTGATACTGAAGCGGTTGCCGAGGTGTGCAGCCAGCGCGAGCAAACGCTGCGTGTCAGGGTCCAGCCTGCGCAACCGGGCCAGCATAAAATCGATAACATTATCGGTAATGCCCCGCTGGCGTATATGATCAATATCCCATTGCCAGACGCCCTTTTCGCGGTTGTAAATGAGTTCGCCGTCCTCATAGAGCGCCATCAGGAACTGATTCAGGAAAAAAGGGTTGCCATGGGTTTTCTCCAGGCAAAGGTTTGCCAGTGAGGATACCTGCTCCTGCTCGCAGTAAAACGTATCTGAGAGCATCCGGGTAACCTGTGTTATGTTCAGGTTACAGAGTTTTAAATGCCGTACCCGTTGTTCCGCCTGCTCCAGATCCTTCAGGATATTCGATAACGGGTGGGCAGGATCAACCTCGTTATCACGGAATGTCGCGATAATCAGTAACGCTCGCTGATCACCATTCAGGACCTGCTGAGCCATCAGTTTCAATGTTGGAATATCAGCCCATTGCAGGTCATCCAGGAATAACACCAGCGGCCTGCCGCTGGAGGACAAAGCCTCGATGAATTGCATAAATGCCATCTGGAACCGGGTTTCCGCTTCAACAGCAGGCAACGGCTCCGGGGAGGGACAGGGGCCAACCACCGATATCAGCTCGGGGATGATGTCAGCAATCACCCCGGCATTATCACCCAAGGCTCGACGCAAGCGGCCTGTCCAGTGACTCAGCTGCTGCTCCCCCTCGTTCAACAATTGCCGCATCAGTGGCTGAAATGCCTGAATCAGCGCTGCATAGGGCTGGTTCCGGCTGAACTGATCGCATTTTCCCCTCACGAACAAGCCCTGCCTGGCAATAACGGGCTTGTGCAGTTCATTCACCAATGCGGTCTTGCCAATTCCTGCATAACCGCTCACCAGCAGGATTTCTGCCCGGCCGGCGCTGGCTCTTTCGAAGGCTGACATGATGTCTTCTTTTTCACTTTCGCGGCCGTAAAGTTTATTTGCCACGCTGAAGCGCTCCGGAACATCCTTTTCACCGGGAATAAATGGCGATATACGCTGATGTGTCTGCCACTCCTCCCGGCAACGGCATAGATCTGCCAGCAAACCATAACTGCTCTGGTACCGATCATCCGGCGACTTGGCCAGAAGTCGCGACACTATCCCGGAAAGCGCCTCTGGTATATCAGCTCTCAGTTCAGACAAGGCCTGGGGAATACGGGTCAGATGGGCATGGATCAATGCAGTGGGGTCGTCCTGTTCAAAAGGTTTTCGACCGCTGAACAGCTGATACAAAGTCACGCCCAGGGAATAGAAATCGCTGCGGTAATCCACCGCCAGATTGGTGCGGCCGGTTTGTTCAGGAGACATGTACTCAAAACTGTCCGGGACCCCGTCAGACCGGATCCCCGCAAGCTGCCTGTTCTGCCAGACAGCACAGCCGAAGTTGAACAGCTTCAGGGTTACAGGTGCTGTGGTGATCAGTACATTCCTTGGGGACAGGTCGCAGTGGAGCAGCTGATGTTTGTGAATATCATTCACAGCGGAACAAAGCTGAACCGCTATCTCCAGGCGCTCGGAGAAGCTCAGCTGGTGCTTTTCAATCACCTGCTCAAGGGTGATTTGTCCCTGATCTTCCAGAATCAGTATCATGCAGTTTTCTGCCTGGCGGATAGCCTGTGCCCTGACCACCCAGGGAGACTGAATGGCTTTGAGCACACGAAATTCCTGCTGCCAGAGGGCGTTCAGTTCCATTGAGGGATACTGGGTATTCTGGTACTTGAGGAGCACTTTGCCACCTGATTCGGTTGTGGCACGCGCAACAACAGCATTTTCGGAGGTACAGATCACGTCGGTTATCTGATAGCCGGCAAACTTCATCATGGATTGTTTTTATAGTCCGACCAGGAGAATCAGCCATTAAAGCTGATTTCATTAATAGTGAATGTTAATCCTATGGATTCCAGCCGGCTCGGAGAATACCGGGTTTTACCCGGAATTTCCCCGATGAAACCGTTGTAGGTATTGTAGTACACAGGGGCCGCTGCAGGCGAGCGCACGCGGCAGGATTTGTGTTACGCGCTCTGAAGGATGTTTCCCCCGGTATTGGTCACTTCATCAACCATTGTCTGCATCAGTTCACGGATACGATCTGCCTCGCGCGCGAGCAACTGTTCGCAGTCGTTCCGAGCAAGATCTTCCCGTGTCATGGCGGGATGATAGAGTTTGAAGTACATCTTCAACTCGGGGAGCTTCTTCAGGCCCGTCAGATTCAGATTGACCTGTCCTGATTCCCGGATCCGCTCGTAGCTCTTGCGGGGCAGGTATTTCAATATAGGGTCCAGACGCTCACTCACGGGCATAATATTCGACCACCTCTCGGAGCCCACATGCACCGCAATCATAATGGGTGTACCCGCTTTCAGTGCCAGCTCCACAAATCTTGGGCTGAGAAAGGGTTCAATATCGAGACCGTTACCGAAACTGCAGTTTTCGCCCTCCGGCATAACAAACAGATCCGTGGCATCCCCTTCGGTAAGGCGCCTGACAAAACCATCCAGGTTTGGTGGAGTTTTTACCTGACTCATATAACGCACAACGTGCTTTATGAAAGGAATCTTGTAAAAACCGCGCCAGGCAATAATCACCGGTTTTCGGTCGGCGCCACCGCTTTTGTAATACTGATTCATGATGCCGACACTCCCTGCCAGCGGGCCAGCCATCGGCCCATGATTCATGGCAACCACCAACCTGGGATACGTCGCCAGAATCCGTGACAGATCGTCTGATCCTGGATGGCGACTGACCCGGGCCACATAGTTGCGGCGCAAAAAACCGGAAAATCCGGCAAACTCCCTGACTGTTCGCATACTGCTCACCTTGCTTCTGGATTTCCATATTGAAAGGGGGTTACTGAATAAGCTGCCAATCATACAATCACCCCTTAATAGCACTATAGTACCACATAGAATCAGACAACGAAGTGCTGTGAAGTATCCCTGAAGAACAATCCATACCCCGAAAATAATAGCTCACATTTTGACCAACCGAGTGTTCCAGATCAATCTTCTGTTCCCTTGGTACGGTTTGATTTATTCAAAAAAACGGGGCTCGCCAAACAACAGAAAGCACATTTTTGGTGCATTACGCCCTGGAGATCGACTAATATGCACCATAACAAGGCATCGCTGCATCCCTGTTCCGACGAGGCCATCCTTAGCAATGCTTCAATGAAACTACCGGCGGCCACGCAATCGCAGAGACATCCCGCCTGATACCACTGGCATGAATTGTGTAAGGCGAATCAGGCAAAAAATAACCGGGTCGGCTGCAACAGGCCGCCGCAACGATAAATTTGCCTTGAATACCAAACTGAGTTAGGAGAAATTAAACTATGAAGAGCAAGTTGGAATATATCTGGCTCGACGGCTACAAGCCGACCCAAAGCCTGCGTAGCAAGACCATGATACGCAAGAATTTCAGCGGAAAGCTCGAGGACTGCCCCATGTGGTCGTTTGACGGCAGCTCAACCGAGCAAGCTGAAGGCAACGCGTCGGATTGTCTGCTGAAGCCTGTCATGATTATTCCAGATCCGGGCCGCGACAACGCCTACCTGGTTATGACCGAGGTACTGAACGCCGACGGTACCCCGCACGAGTCCAACGGTCGCGCCACCATTAACGATGACGATGACGATTTCTGGTTCGGATTCGAGCAGGAATACTTCCTGTGGGATCCCACCACCAACCTGCCCCCCGGTTTTCCTCCTGGTGGATATCCGCCCCCGCAGGGCCCCTACTACTGCTCAGTGGGCGCACGCAATGCCTACTGCCGTCCTCTGATTGAAGAACACCTGGATCTGTGTCTCGAAGCCGGGCTGAACGTTGAGGGTATCAACGCAGAAGTGGCTGCCGGTCAGTGGGAATTCCAGATTTTTGCGAAAAGCGCGGCGCGCGCCGGCGACGAAATCTGGCTGGCACGCTACCTGCTGGAGCGTACCGCAGAGAAGTACGACCTGGCTGTGGACTGGCATCCGAAGCCTCTGGGCGACACAGACTGGAACGGTTCCGGCATGCACGCCAACTTCTCCAACGGTGCAATGCGTGATGCGGGCTCTGAAGACGTGTTTACCAAAATCTGCGATGAGTTCGGAAAGCACATTCCCGAATGTATCTCGGTTTACGGTGCTCACAACGAACAGCGCCTGACCGGTAAGCATGAAACCCAGTCCATCGACCAGTACAGCTACGGTGTATCCGACCGCGGCGCATCCATCCGGATTCCGATCGCAACGGTGGAAGATGGCTGGAAAGGTCGTCTGGAAGACCGTCGGCCTGCGTCCAACGCAGATCCGTACAAAGTGGCCGCTGTTATTATCAAAGTGACCAATCTGGCGCTGAAGTAAGCTCTGCTTTCCTGTAACGTCAGATAACCTGCAGATTACCCCGGGCTGAGTTATTCACCCCGGGGTTTTCTTTCTGCGCTGCCGTTATTTCCGGTTTGCTACCAGATCGCCTGCCCAGTCCTCCTCGAGCAGGCGGATAACCTCTTTCATGCTGTCCGGCCGCTTTCCAGGATCCTTATGCAGGCAGCTCATAACCAGTGATTCCAGCAAACGGGGCACGGGGTATTTGCTGAAGCTGGAGGGTTTGCGTGGCTGCTTGTTTTCCACCGCATCAAGAACCTCGTAACTGTGCTCACCGGTAAAGGGTACTTGCCCCGCCAGCAGCTCGTAAAGTACCGCGCCCAGACTGTATATATCAGTGGCAAAACTGATATCCGGATCCCGCCTGATTTGCTCTGGCGACATGTAACAAAGAGTTCCCTGCAGCTTGCCAAGCCCGGTCATGGACTTGTTTTTCGCGTTAAGTCGCTTGTTGTATATCTCCATCATGGGGTCATCCAGATCCTGGTCGGAAGTGCCGTCCTTACGCCAGACCTTGGCCATTCCCCAATCCAGCAACAGCACCTCGCCGTAGGGCCCCACCAGAATATTTTCCGGCTTGATATCCCGATGAGCCACTCCGTGGGCATGGGCATAATCCAGGGCATGAGCAATCTGTTCGACAACTTCCACCAGCTGGGTAAGGTCATAGCGCTCCCGGTAATTCATAATTTCACGCAGGGTATAACCATGCACCAGCTTCATGGTGAAATAATAATGCCCGTCCCGGTCTCGCCCGATCTCATAGGTGGGCACCGTATTGGGATGCTGCAACAGCGCTGATACACGCGCTTCACGCAACAACCGACGCTGCTCAATGGGATCATCGAGAAACTCCGGTCGCAATGACTTGTACACAATTACGCGCCCCAGATGCAGATCCTTGCAACTGCGAATCAGCGATTTGCCGCCAGTGGCAATCTTGCCCAAAAACATATAACGGGTGTTGGGATTAAGAACCTCTGGCAGGGGTTTATCCGTATCTTCCAGATAAACCGTGCTGTAATCCTTAAGAGGTTGCTGGAACTGAAGCATGGTACACCGCCGGATCAGGGATTATTCCCGCATTCTAGCATCAAACACCGCTGACAGCAGCGACCCGGTGCCAGGCGATGTCAGGCGTCTTCCGGCTTGAGCCAGGGCAGGATTTCCTCCTGCCGGGCAACATTCAATGCGCTAATGTCATCACGGCATGCCAGCTGATTATCCGCATAATCAAATCCCGGAGATACAGCTTCACTTATCAGGGAATAGGGGCCCCCAAGCAGCCGGGATGCTTTCCAGTAGCCTCCGGGCACCAGCAGCTGTAACTGGTGGCCAGCCAGCACATCAGGACCGATCACCGCGTGGGATATTTCACCCTGCGGCGATATCATCAGATACTCGGTGGGCCCGCCCAGATGAAAATAATGAATAATGTCGGACCGGTTACGATGAAGAAATCCTATTGGGTGATCCGTGGTCAGCAGATAAAAAATAGACGTCATCAGATGACGCTCACCACCAAACGCAGACATCACTTGCCCGGATTGATAGGTTCTTCTGTAGTAGCCCCCCTCCTTCGGGTGAGGTTGCAGATTCAGCGAACGAATCAATTGGTCCTTGTCAGGTAACGTGTTCAATAGCCCTGTTCCCTGTTACGGATCAGCCAAGGGTTAACTTTAACAGCCAGTAACAGGATATACCGCCCATGCCATAAGCAAAAGGGGCCAGCATACGGCGGTGTCCGCTCCAGAGATCCCGTTTTCTGAAAAACGTCAGGCTTTTCAGGGCTGCAACAACGACCAGCACAACAGCAACCTGCCCCACTTCCACACCCGCGTTAAATGCCAGTATATTCAGCACCACATCAGGCCCCGGGGCCAGGTGCGTGAGCAGTGCCCCGGCAAACCCACTGCCATGTACCAGACCGAAAGTCAGCGTGAGCAGATAGGGCCGCTGCCGCAGCGAAAAGCGTTGCGCAGGGCGCCCGGTATTGACAAGTTCCAGAGCCATCCACAACAGGCTCAGCATGATCAGCACTTCGATCCAGAAACCCGGAAGCACAAGCCATTGGTTCCAGGCAGCAAACAGCGCCAGGGTATGACCAACGGTGAAACAGGACAACGCCAGAATCAGCCGGCCAATGGCCCCCGCCAAAAGAATTACCAGCGCAGTCACAAAAAGTACGTGGTCAACGCCCGTGAGCAGGTGCTCAACGCCCATCAGAAAAAAGCCGTAGTGGCCCTGCCCTGCACGCAGCGCATCCGGAATGGTATAAACCCCGGATGAACCACTGATCACGGAAGAATATTTCCTGCCGGCTTCATTAACAGTTTCTGCAAGAATATAGGTATCACTGGAAGCAAGCCCCGTGAATGTTATCTGACGACCCGACAAGGGCTGCGCACAGAGAATTAACAGGGTTTCTGTTATGGCGCCGGCAGCATCCGTTTTCACAGCCTGATTTGTCGGCTGACAGTCGCCCGGCAGTTCCGGCCTTATCTGACTGGCGGCTGACTGTTTTACCGGCTGCTTCCATACAACCTCTCCACTGGTGGCATCATGCAGGGTGATACGGAACAGCGAAGGTGCCAGTGGATGAGCAAGGGCAGCGCCCACAGACATCAGCCATGTCAGAACAATCACCATACCCGTTATCAGCAGACGCGGTATCATAGGTTTGCCAGCTCCTGCCGGGGTGCTTCTGCCTTATGCTTTACCAGGCTTCGATACTGTACCGGCAGCAGAATATCGTAAAAGCGGCACATTTCTTCTGCATAGGCTGCAGTCAGCTGCTTCCGCATGAAGGCCTGGTAATCCATGGCTACCCTGGCCTCTACCCGGGCCAGAGGAAGGCTGGAAGGCGGAACAATTTCGAGAATACGTACCTGGTGTACACCGCCCTGGCCGGCGTGACGGAAAGTCTGACCTGCAGCGCTGCCATCAAGTTGCGCCACCAGACCTTCCGGCAGCAGCTTTTCCAGATTGCTCAGTGACAGCATCTGCCCGGGCCCCACAAAACTGAGGGTGGCTCCCTGGGCTGTCTGCCATTGATGGTCAAGCCGGAAACGCCGCTCACTGCGGTAACGGTCTTTGTTGTCCTGGTAATAAGCGCTGATTCGTTGTTTCATGGCCGATTCCGAGCCATTGGCCTGCCACTGGGAAAACAACAGCGCCTGCATGCGTTCCAGCAGGCGACCTTTTATCACCGGGTCATTGGCAAGCATGGTGTCCAGCAGCTCCTGCTCCGTGCGAGCACCAAGAAACGCGACATTTTTTTCAATGCGCTGGGCAACCACAGGATCCTGCAGGTGTATTCCCAATCGGAGGGCTTCTTTCATCAGAACGCTCTCCAACACGAATGCTTCAATCATGGCGCCGAGTTCTTCGGGTGTGGCCTGGCGAAGCCGCTCTTTATAAAAACGCTGCTTCAACCGGTCCACTGCCTGCTCTGACACCAACACCTGTCCTGCGGGCTCTCCTGAATCGCGCAACGCGTTCCACAGATAATCACCTGACCAGAGACTGACACCGATTATCAGGAAAAACAGCAGTGGCCTCAGTATCACGGCGTGTACCACACAGGCGATGTCCATGCCCGTTCCTGTATCACCGGAGGGTAAGTACCGATCTGTTGCTTCTTCAGTACATTGGGGTAATGATCCGCCACCGGTGTGTGCAGACAGCATTCGCGATAGCCCGCCGGCAAGGTTGAGGGCTGCTCGCAGGCTGCCTTGAATTTTTCCAGGGGATTTTCAGCAAACAGAGCCCGGCATTGCTGCCACGACCAGCGACAACTGGGCTGTTCCACCACCCGGGCATAATAGAATGCTTTTTGGGACGGATCAAAATCCGGGTCCCGCCAGACCTTGCACAGCGCATCACTGGCGGGATAAGCAGCCTGACAGCGGTTCAGATCAATGCCGATCCTTTGCGCCGTGTGGAGGTTATAAACTGCTTCCCGGGGCTTGCCATTTTCATCCAGCCAGCCCTTGATGATTTGCAGGGTTTGCAGGCCACCGGCTGAGTCCGCGCTGTCCCTCAGTGCACCCACAGCAAACGTCGGTGATTTACTCTGACCCTCAGCGGTAAAGGCCTCGGGCCCAGGCACCAGATCACCACCCATAGGCACACCCTGGGCATGACCCAGACGGGCAAAACTGCCATAACGCAGACTGATGGCATCCTCGTCAAAGGCAAAGCCTTCGCAGATTTCGGATTCCTTGAAGTCCCACCCGGCATACATGCGCATCAGAATCCGCGGACCGCTGGTGCCCTGGGCTTCCCTGCGTTGCATGGCATCAAACAGATAGTCTCTTGAGTTCTCCTCGGCCCAGAGCACCGCCAGTCCCCCCGGACCAAAGGCCACCATATCCGTCAGGCCTTGCTGCAATGCAGCGCTATTATCGGCCCCTGCCCCGCCATGGCCCGGATAGTTGTTTTCATCGGTTAAACCCGGTGTGCCCAGATGGGTGTCGGTGCTGGCCACCATGCCGTATTTAAAGGGGTTCACCCCGAATTTTTCTTCCAGGGCCAGGCCGTCTTTCAGTGCGGTGCGTATAAAGCTGTCGGGGGTTGGTTCCCCGGACAGAAAGCCCGCGTACCGATCCGAAATAAGATTATTGAAGGGAAATTTTTCAAACCCGCAAAGTTCATCGGCTGAACGACTGCATTCCGAATCGCCCTTGTGCTGAAAAACCTCGATCAGAGGCTCGTATTTGTTACGCAACGTCACGTAGTCTGCATCAAAATCGCTATAACCAATCACCAGCTTTTCACGGCGAAACATCATATCGCCACTCACATTGGAATTGTGGGGAATGGTGAGCGCTTCGCAGTTGGTTGAATCGTTACAGGTTTCATCCAGTGCTTTCCACAGGTTTTCCGGCCGCGGGTACTCCATGTAACTCAAAGGCCGCAGGGGAACATCTCCATTGCGAAACACCACGTTGCGATGCAGATTGAAAGATACCGGCGCTCCCGTGTATTCATAACCCACAAAAGCGGTAAAGGCGCAATCCACGGACTTGTCATAAGCTGCTTCGGCGGCCAGTATCATTTCTTCCCAAACCGTCTGTGACTGGGCAAGACAATCCGCCGCTCCCTCACCGCAATAATCAAAGCGGGTCAGCGCCCCATCGGGCTGCAGCAAGCCCCCCAGATAACGCAGATTCCAACTGACAAATTTCTTTTTCGGATCGGCACGAAAGCTCTCACACTCGGCAGAGTGATAGGCCAGCGGAAAGTCCGGGTTACGGCAGATCCGGGTTTCCCCGAAAAATTCCGCATGATCGGATACCATGGCAAAGTCCAGCGGTTCTTGCAGCTGCACTGTTCTGAGGGGCTGATTATTTTCATCAAAGGGCTGAATACCCAGGGGCTCGCCCCGGGCAAAGGCGTAAGCCTCTGCCGGAGTGGTACGGGTATTCTGGATATTGGCATCCAGTGAACGCGCTGTGTGTACGTGCAGATCGCCCACGTAAGGGTTGCGGAAAGGATTGTAAAGCGCGCAGGGTTCGCGAACCTCGGAATAGTCCAGGCGCTTTTCCTGGAGCGCGCCGGTTGGGTCCGTATACTGACCAGAATCCACCACTACAGGATCTTTCAGAATCACCGGCACTTCCGGTACAGGGGATTCCTTGCAGCCAGACAGGAAGAAGCAGATCAGAATTGCGCCGGGCAGCGCAGAAAACGGCAGCGACCACCTGCTCATCGCAGTACCTCGGTTAGTGTTTATTGTTGTTATTCATTGTTATTTTCATGTATCCACCGATATCAGTGGAACGTGCATAACGCCTAGTCCATATGAAGGTGAATTCACCTATCATACCGTGTATATTTTTTCCGGTATACAGCGTTATCCTTATCTCAGGCTACCCGAGAACCGTTACGTTTACAGATAACAACAGATAATTCAATTAGGAGCGACACCGATGTCTGCAAATGCCGAAGCCACCGCCATTGACAGTGTATGGGATGTAACCGTTAAAGTACCCGGAAAAGAGCAGAAAAGTATTGTGACACTGAAATCCGAAGGGGACACACTGACCGGCACCATGGACAGTGAGGAATACGGCGTTCAGGAAATTGAAGATGGCACCTGGGACGGAGAAACCCTCACCTGGAAAAGCAAGACCACCAAGCCCATGAAGCTGACCCTTACCTATACCGCCACTCTGGATGAAAACAACCACCTGGAAGGCCAGGTAAAAGTTGCCATGGCAAAATTCAAAATCAGCGGTGTACCAAAGCAGTAACACCCTGAACCAACAGTGAATTGAAAGCAAAAAGGCCGGAAGTTACCGGCCTTTTTTATGGAGTTTAAACGGGCTGGCCCACTGCGCTATAACCTCATCACGCAGGCTATTGCTCGATTACTGCCTCAGGATTCTGCGCCACAAGATCACCCAGCTCCGTCGAAAACCGGTTGGCACCGCCCAGATAGTTTTCATTCTGTTTGGCCCAGATAAAGAACCGGTGGGCAGGGTAATCCAGATCCTGACCAATGCCACCGTGGATATGCAGCGCCACGTGACCGGCGATATGTCCGGCTTCGGCGGTCCAGAATTTGGCGACCCGGGCAGACATGGCTGCTTCGGGATTGTTTTCCTCGATATCAGCGAGGGCGCGCCAGTAAACACCCTGCAGGGCTTCAATCGCCATGTAGGCATCCGCCGCCTGTTGCGCCACCGCCTGAAATGACGCCAGAGGGCGCCCGAACTGTTTGCGCTCACTGGTGTACTCCGCAGCCCGCTGCAGTCCTTCTTTCAGTATGCCCACCTGCTGGGCGGCCAGCGCCGTATAGGTGCGCTGGGCCTGCCATTCCAGTGCCTCTGCCGCGGCCTTGCCGCTGGCCAGTACATCGCCGGCCGGCACCTTGACGTTATCAAAACGGATATGTCCGCAGATTTCGCCGCTCATGCTTTTCTGGGTTGTCAGGTTAACCCCTTCGGTACCGGCATCCACGTAGCCCAGCCAGTGGCCTTCTTGCTCAAGGCAGGCACAAACCAGAAATCCGCCCGCTACCGGCCCATAGCTCACCAGTCCGCTATCGCCGTTCAGCAACCAGGTATCACCATCCTGCGACGCCATGACCGGTGCTTTGTCCCGCAGGCCCTGATAGGAACGCACTGCAGCCAGCATCAACTCGCCGCTGTTCACGGCAGGCAGGATACGTTGTTTCAGAGCATCACTGCCAAAGCGTGCAACCGGCATGGCACACTCCACCACGGTTTCCAGCAACGGCACGGGCGCCACCGCGGCTCCCTGGGCCTGAACAATCAGGCAAATCTCTGCAAGCCCCAGTTCTGATCCTCCGTAGGCACCGGGTAACGGCGCCCCCAGCAGACCACTTTCTGCCAGCTGTGCCCACAGGGCCCTGTGCACGGGCACCGCTTCTTTGCTGATGTTCCGGATGGTTTCATCATCACAGAGATCACGAAAAATCTTTTCGGCCACATCTTTAATGGTCAGCTGATCATCGCTGAACTGAAAATTCATGTTGGTATCCTCTTCGCTGCTTTCGCCTTAAACGATGGTATTGGGCATGCCCAGTCCCAGTGATGCCGTCATGGATCGCATCACCTCCAGCACACCACCGCCGACCGTCATGATCTGAGCCGAACGATAATCGTATTCCAGGTGCCCGCCAAAAATGGCGTCGTCACTGCCGAACTGTACAATGGCATCGTCACCCACCAGCGCCATAAGTTCCCGCAGTACCTTGATCTGCTCCAGGGTATTGATCACCTTGGCACCGGATGCCAGCGCCACATCCATCTGGCCGGTATCCACCATGGTGGCCATTCTCAGGTTGATCACTTCCATGGATTCCAGGCGGGCGTAGATTTCCCCCACCTTGGCCCTTACCAGCGGGTCGTCCAGCCGGGAGCGGCCCTGGCTGTTTCTGGCCGCCAGCAGCCCGACCACATAACCGAACTCCTTGCGGGCAATCACCGACATGGCCGCCAGCGCGATGCGCTCGTGATTGAGCTGGGAGGTGATCACCTTCCAGCCTTTGTTCAGTCCGCCCACAATGCGATCCGGCGCCACTTTCACGTTTTCGTAGTAGGTCACATTGGTATCGACACCGGCCACGGTGTGAATTGGTGCGTGACTGAAGCCGGGGTCAGTGGTATCCACAATAAACAGCGTTATGCCGTCGGATGGCCGCTTGCCTTCATTGCTGGTACGTGCCGCCAGCCAGATATACTCCGCATCGTGACCGGCGCTGGTCCACACCTTGGTACCGTTGATTACCCAGTTCTCCCCGTCGAACTCCGCTTTGGTTTTCAGTGATCCCAGATCTGTACCGGCGTCGGGCTCTGAATAACCCACCGCAAAAGTGGCTTTACCTTTGGAAATTGCCGGCAGAAACTCCGCCTTCTGTTCGTCAGTCCCGAACGCCATGATCGAGGGGGCCACCGAATTCAGCGTAATCAACGGAAACGGCGTATGGGTTTTCCAGGCCTCCTCGAACAGGATCATCTGTTCTACCGCGCCGTAATTCTTGCCACCGAACTCTTCCGGCCAGCCCAGGGTAAGCATGCCGTCCCTGCCCAGCTGTTCAATGATTTCCCGGTACACCGGTCCACCTTCCTTGCCAATGCAGGTCATCACCTTCTCGGGGGTCATGATACTGCTGAAGTATTCCCGGAGTTCCTTGCGGAGCCTGATCTGTTCTGCACTGTATCTTGTATCCATAAACCGTGATTCGCTCTTGTGGTTCTGTATTCAATGCTCCCAGCTTAGCTATTTTGCATTATATTTGCAATGGCATTGCATATTTAATGCAAAATTGTTCAGCAATGGGAAAAACCATCAAAAACAAGGGTTCAGGCAGGGCGGGCAGCAAACATTCTGGCCCAGATATTAAGAACTTGCTGAACGGGTAAAAGGCGGTGGAGCCACGGCAGCGGCGCCACCCCGGGGCCGATCAGATAGCTGGGCTTGAGCCTGGGCGCCATGATGACCCGCTGATAGACCCGGCGGGCGAACTCTTCGGGGGCATAGAGCCGGAAATTATTACCCACCGCACTGGCGCCGTCGCGGAAATGGCGGGCGTAATCATCCCGTAAAGGTTCAGGAATTGACTGCCACTGCCGGTCTGCCACTTCACTGCCCAGCGCCGTCATGGGGGTTGCTACGCCACCAGGGTGCAGAGTGGTTACCTGCACGCCGAACGGCGCCAGCTCAAGGCGCAAATGATGGCTCAGGGCTGTAAGTGCCGTCTTTGATACGGGATAGGCGGAGCCCATGGGAATGGTCAGGTACACAGAGGCGGAACCGGTATTCACGATTCGCCCCCGCGCCAGTTTTAGCAAAGGCACACAGGCCTGGATAACGTTCATGGGGCCCCAGAAGTTAACCTCCATGGTTTTGCGATAATCCTCCATGTCCGGTGCCTCCAGCACGCCGGCATTGGACGCATAGGCGGCATTGTTCACCAGCAGATCCAGCCTGCCCTGCTCATCACGAATGCGCTGGGCGGCGTTGAAAACCTCCTCCCGGTTCACCACGTCGCACTTTAGCGGCGTCACATTAGCCATGCCGGACCATGCAGCCTTGTCAGGGCTGGAGTTGCGGTAACCCGCATATACCTGCCAGTTTTCTTCCGCCAGCTTTTTTGTGAGTGCTTCGCCAATACCCGTGGCCGCACCGGTAACCAGAGCGGTTTTTCGCCGGGTTTGGTTCAATGGGGTAGCCACATGATCATTCATCAGCCCTGCTCCACCACCGCCGATGCTACCGTCCGGGGTATCTCGGGCTCAGCCGGCTTTTTTGCCGCATGGGCCCCGCAACGCCTTCCGGAAAACACGCCATCCGCAATCGACAGTCCGCTGATATAGGCATTGGATGCCACACCTATGGCCGCCCGGCCTGCCGCGTACAGCCCGCCCACAGGTTCCCCCCGGGCGTTGATCACTTCTCCGGTGGCTTCATGGACCCGTAATCCCCCCAGCGTAATCACAGAGGTGATATCCCCTTTCCCCACGGACATATCAATGGCATAAAACGGTGGCTCCAGGATCTGCGCCATTTCCCCCGGGGGTTTTCCCAGTGGGTCCGGGATTTCTGAACGTGCGGCCCGATTGTACTGCAGGATGGTATCTTTCAGCGTGGCAGGGTTGATTTTACAGCGCTCCGCCAGGGCTTCCAGAGTATCTGCCGATTTGGCGATGCGTATCGCCGTTTTAGCCTGCAACAGGGTTACCGCACGGGCATTCTTGAGATTCAGACTCTCTATGCTGCTTTCAAACAGTCGCTTGTCCATCACCAGAATGGCTTCGCCGTTATGCTCTTCCATCATGCGGGTACCGATAGTGGCCCCATAGAGGGATTCGTTGATATAACGCTGCCCGGTGCGATTCACAAGGGCAGCTTTGGGCCATTCCGGCGGCGGGTTGATAAAACGCCAGGCTGTGGCAGTACTCATCCTGTCAGCCACGCCGCCAACGCTGACCCCGAGGGCATGACCCTCACCCAGGTCACCGGGGGTGCCCAGGCGCATGGCGCGTTTGTATTTGGGCAGATATTTTTCCGTCATCTGACGGTTAAGAATAAAGCCACCGGTAGCCAGGATGACGCCATTTCTGGCGCGGTAACGAACGGTTCTGCCGTGTTTCTTCTCAATGGCTTCCAGTTTTTTTACCAGCCCTTTTGCCGCTGGAGCAAAATAAATCTGCAGCAAGGCGGCCCAGCGCGACAACAACCGGTGCCGCACGCTGGCCAGGGTACCCGGCGGCACCTGACTGGCCTCCACCCCGACTACCCGGCCGCCCTTGCCTGTGAGTAACCGGGTAACCCTGGTTTGCCTGACGGGTTTAACGCCTTTTTTCAGGGCGCTTCTGATCAACGGCCCCACAAAGGCCGGGCCAAAGGCAGTGAAGCGTTTGATCCCGTCGGGCAAATGGCCCCGGGGCGCTGGCCTCGCTTCTTCTGCATACGCCAGTTCATTGCCGGAATAGTAAAGGCTGTTACCGTGCACCGGGTAACTGATTTTTTTCGCAAATACCTTGCCGCTGTAGCGCACCCCGTTATCCATGGCCCACTGCAGATTATCGGCGCTTTGCTCACAGAACGCTTTCAGTGTCGCCGGGCTTACCGCGTTCTGCACCTCATGTTTCAGGTACTGGTACATGTTGTGGGGATCATCGTTAATGCCCAGGCGCTTTTGCAGTGCCGTGCCACCACCGGCGTACATAACACTGCCACTGCGTGCTGTGGTACCGCCCCCCTCAAAACGATCAATAAAGGCAACACTCGCACCCGAATCCACCGCTTCAATGGCAGCTGACACCCCGGCAGCACCAAGGCCTATCACCAGCACATCGAAGCTGTCCTTCCAGTTTTCCCCGTCTTCATCCACTTCCAGTGGTGGTTGCACCAAGGTACCCGGAAGCTCTTCCAGCGTTGTCGCGGTGGTTTTCTCTGACATGCTTTTCCCCTGATCGTATCGGTAAAAAGAGGCACCGGATCCATTTCGTATTGCGGCAGAATACCATTTCGCTATAATATTGCAAATATAGATGCATAATTATCCCGCGAACGGTAAGATGTGCAGAAAGCCTTTTCCAGGCGGCACGGAATACCTGCCGGCGAAAGGTAAGAAGCCAGTTCAAATTCACCCGGGGACAGCCCCTCAGGCTGCGGAGATAAGGCAGTGAATAAACTCGATTTATCCGATAACAAAAACCGTATTCTACCCAAATTACTCACCCTGCAGGCAGAGCAGAACGGCGCTACGGAATATCTGATTACCGATGAGCGCAGAATTACCTTTGCAGAAGCCGAACAGCTGACCAACTCACTGGCGGCCGGGCTCAGGGAAATGGGAGTAGGCCCCGGAGACCGGGTTGGCTTTTACCTGAAAAACGACATCGACATCGTCCTGACCGCGCTGGCCACCAACAAGGTTGGCGCTGTGTGGGTCCCTATCAATACCGATTACAAAGGCGCATGGCTGAGCGAAACCATTGCGCGCAGTAAAGCCAGGGTGCTGATCACCGAGGTTGGCCTGCAGGATCGTATCAGGGAAGTGGAAAACGCCCTCAGCGGCGAAAAGCTGGTGGTGTCCGGCAATGACAGCGAGATCACCCTCAAAAATGCCACCAGCTTTCAGCATTTACTGGATCACGCGCCCATTACCCCGGATTACAGCGATATGGATTACGGCGACACCTGTGCCGTGCTCTGGACGTCTGGCACCACAGGCCGCTCCAAAGGCGTACTGCAAAGCCACAACTGCTGGATTCGCCCTATCGCCGAGGCGGCTTCCGTCTACTATGGCACCAGAACTGGGGATGTTATTTATAACGTACTGCCACTCTACAATTCCGGTGCCTGGATTACGGCAATATTCCGCGCCCTGTATGAAGGCATCCCGGTGGTGCTGGAAGAGCGCTTCTCGGTAACCGACTTCTGGGACAGGGTGCGTCATTTCGGAGCCACCCAGACTTTCACCCTGGGCGCCATGCACATATTCCTCTGGAATGCACCACCAAAGGATGACGATGCCGACAACCCCCTGAGAGTGGCCCAGATGGTGCCCATGCCGGAACAGCTGCGGGAACCCTTTTCGAAAAGGTTTGGTGTAGAGCTTCTACCCATGGGCTACGGTCAGAGTGAAGTGATGGTGGTGCTGACACCGGCATTCTGTATGGGCGAAGTCCCCTTCAGCTCGTTGGGCAAACCCCTGGATGATATGGAGCTGAAACTGTTTGATGACGATTTCAATGAAGTACCCCAAGGTGAAATCGGCGAAATGTGTATCCGCCCCAAAAAACCCAATATTATTTTCAATGGTTATTTTGATGATCCCGAGGCAAATAAAAACGCCTTTACCGGGGAGTGGTATCACACCGGCGATCTCGGCCGAACCGATGAGAACGGCGCCTTTTGGTTTGTGGACAGAAAACGTGACGCAATACGCTTTGCAGGACGCAATATTTCCACCATGGAAGTGGAAATGGTGCTGAGAAAACACCCCGAGGTGAAGGATGTGGCTGCCTTTGGCCTGCCCTCCAAAGAGGTTGAAACCGAGCAGGAACTCAAGATCAATGTGGTGCTTGCTCCCGACTCAACACTGACCCACGAGGCCCTGGCGGAATACATTAATGACAACGCCCCCTACTATTTTGTACCCCAGTACCTGGAGTTTGTGGACACCCTGCCCTATACCCCCACCAACAAGGTGCAGAAATTCAAGCTCAGGGAACAAGGCCTGACCGACAACACCTGGATTCTCAGGGAATCCGGATACAAGATAAAACGCTGATAACCCCTTCTGCAGCCTCTGTTGCCACTGGTGACAGAGGCTTTATCACTCTTTATCACTCATTGCCTCCGCACTCACGTTCCTCCCGTGCGGGGCATAAATATCACTTAATTCAATGTCATATAAAAGCCTGGTTTTATATGACGATTTTTTTTAATCCCCTGCTTGATATGCATCAAGGACTAGTATACGGTGTAAACCATACAAGATATACGGTGTAAACTGGTTAATCCGGTTTAGATACAAAAATAACGACAATAACAAGCACACTCGACAAGGTGCACAGAGGAGAGGTAAACCCATGTATATCGGTCATACGCTGCCGGAACGTCCCATTCCTTTTGAAGAATTCGATCCCGATTACCTCGCCAACTATGTGCGCGAACACATCTATCCCACGCTGCAAACCGAGCGTCAGAAACTGGTTTGCCAGAATTTCATAGACCATGCCACCGCAGAAGCCAAAGGCGATTACGACGCGCTTATGAAAACCTGTTCTCTCAAGCGTCAGGACTATCGCCGCTGGGGCCAGGGTGATGATGGCAAGATGGAAGGTATTCAGCCCAGTTCCTACGAGGAGCTGGAAGTGTTTTACGGCCAGCTGGTGACCTTTAATCTTTTCTGTATTCACCTGGAACTGGAAAAATTTATTGTGGGTCATGACACCCTGGTGCTCGAAGGCAACGTACATCAGCTGTATCACGGCTCCATGTTACCTGTTGCTTTCGGTATCGAGCCGGATGATGAAGAAGCCGTATACATGCTCACCATTCGCATGTGCCTGTTTTTCATATTCGATGAAGACGGCATGGGTTGTGGCGAGCAGTCTTACACCAATGGCGACCCTACCAAAGACAGTTTCGTAAAAGTTCCCCATGAATACGTGCCACAACGTTTCTGGGACAACATGAAAAAGCAGCAAGAACTGCAGGACGCTGAATAATACCCCATAAAAATCGCGTTTTAATAACATGCAAGTGTGAGGCATCAGGAGAGAATTTATGAGTCAGCAAGCCCAACTGCCACCGATTCCCAAAGACAGTAAATTCAAACAGGCGCTGGGTCTGGGTATTGGAATCTGGGACTATATGGAGAAAAACCAGAGAGAACTCGGGGACGTGTTTACACTTACCCTGCCCGGCCAGGGGCCCATGGTATGGACTGCCGACGTTGACATGATCAAGGATATTCTCAAGCTCACCGAAGACAAATACGATCAGTCGCTGGTTCAGCTCCCCATGGACCTTGGAGAAAAAAATACCGTATTTCTGAACGAGAAAGCCCATCAGGATTCCCGCAAACTGGTTATTCCCAACTTTAACCTGGGTAAGCTGAAAGCACGGGCCAGTGTCATGCATGAGATCGTGACCGAGCACATCGATAACATGAAGCCGGGCGATGAATTCAACATGCCGCGGCTGATTGGCGACATCACCCTGGATGTTATCTGCTATACCCTGTTTGATCTCCGCCACGGTGAAAGAAAAGATCGTTATAAAGCACTGATGCTGAACTGGATGCTGGAAGCCACCAGCGACACCATGTTCACCCTTGCCTCACTGGTGGGCGCACGCAGGTTCCGCAAATGGCTGAACCAGAAATATCTGCGCCGCACCGCCCAGGGAAAACTGGGAGATGGCAAAAAAGGCATCCTTCCCTGGAAACGCGCCGTTGACCTGAAAGTGCAGCTTGCAGAAATGATGCGTGAGGATATTCGTGATATCCGTGCCCGCATGGACGACAGCGAAACCCACACGCTCTCCATACTGGCTCGCGCTACCGACGAGGATGGCAACCTGCTGGACGAGGAACGTGTTATTTCCGAAGGTGTGGGCCTGATGATTGGCGGGCACGAAACCAGCGCGGCCACCGCAGCCTGGTTATCCATCTGGCTACAGAAACGTCCCGATGTGAATGAGAAGATACGCCAGGAAGTGATTGAGTCCATTCACAACGAAGGCAAATTTGACGCCATCAAGGTGTCTGAGCTGCCTTACCTGACGGCCTGCCTCAATGAATCCCAGCGACTGACACCCTCCGCGGTGGGTTTTATCCGCTGGCTGCGATACGACACCAAGCTGGGGGATCGTGTTATTCCTGCGGGTTCCGCTGTGCTGCCCAATATCTATCTTACCCAGCGCAAAAAAGAGATCTTTGGTGATGACGCACTGGAGTTTCGTCCAGAACGCTGGCTGGAAGGAAAAAAATACGCTCCCTATGAGTTTATGCCCTTTGGTGGTGGCCGCCGCGCCTGTGTTGGCATGAATCAGGCCCGTCAGCAATTGCGGATCATCTTTGCTGAATTTGCACGACGGGTGGATTTTACTTCAGAATTTGATCATAACGATAAAATGCCCCGCTCCCGGATGATCGGCGGACAGACCGAACCGGAAAAAGGCGTGTGGATGACGGTAAAAAACGTGCGCCCCTATGATTACGGCTTTGCGGAAACGCAGGACGAAAACCAACAGGGCATGGCCTACGAAAAGTCTGCCTGACTCATTCGCACATCACCCATAAAAAAGGCCAGCTAAAAGCTGGCCTTTTTCATTTTGTATCCTTTTTCATTTTGTATTGTGTCTTCATGCATCAGTATTGGTTCACCTGCGGGCCCGTGATCCGTCAACAGCTACCATTAAACAATAACCCAATCAATAACTCTGCTCGGCGATGGTCACTTCAAGCCCGTCCATTTCGTCAGTTACGGTAATCTGGCAGGAAAGGCGGGAGTTATCACGAAAGTGTTCAGTACTGGATACCAGCTGATACTCATCCTCACTGCGTTCACCCAGCTTGTCCATCCAGCCCCCTTCAATGTATACATGACAGGTTGAACAGGAGCAGACCCCACCACAAATCGCCTCGATTTCATCGTAGCCATTGTCCCGCAAGGCTTCCATCAGGGTATCACCGTTGGGAGCGTCCAACTCACTCTTTTCGCCCTTGAGATTGGTGACTTTGATTAACGCCATTTTAATACTCCTCTCTCTCAAACTTTGCTATCTTATTATGCTTTTGCTGAATCCATTATTTCTGTATGGGTTTCTAATTATCGCTTGATTATTGAGTATACACCGTATACTTTATGAAATATAAAATCAAGATAATTTAAAGTGAAAATACCGGGTTTTTTAAGCCGTAATACCTTTGCGGTTGTTGCAAAAGCTGCTGTAAACGAGGAAGGAATTTATGACCACAGAAAATCAGACCTGCATCATTATCGGCGCCAGTCATGCGGGGGCTTCCCTGGCCAATGCCGTGCGAAAAGAAGGATGGCAGGGCAAAATCCTGGTGATTGGTGACGAAAATAATATGCCCTACCATCGCCCTCCTCTGTCCAAAGCTTTACTCAATGGTGAGAAAACCGCCGATCAGATCGAATTATTCAAATCTACCGTTTACGAGAAAAGCCATATCGAATTCAAACTCGGCGTAAAAGTCGAATCTATTGATCGCGAAAACAAAACCATCACCCTCAATAACGGTGAAACCCTGAGTTATGACAAGCTGGGCCTTTGTACCGGCGCACGGGTGCGCGAGCTGCCCATCCCGGGCCATGATCTGGAAGGCATTTATTACCTGCGCACCCTTGCCGATGCCCAGGCCATTCAAAGCCAGGTAAAAGAAGGTAACAAGGCAGTGATTGTGGGTGGCGGTTATATCGGCCTGGAAACCGCTGCCTCGCTCCGCAAACTGGGCATGGAAGTTACCGTACTGGAAATGATGCACCGCGTGCTGGAGCGCGTTACGGCACCGGAACTTTCCGAATATTACACCAAACTGCATGAAAGCCATGGCGTGAAAATCTATACCGAAGCCCAGGCCATTGAGTTCAAAGGTGACGGCAAAGTGCAGCAGGTGGTGTGCAACGATGATCTGGTGCTGGATGCCGACATGGTAATTGTGGGCATTGGGGTGATTCCCAATACCGAGTTGGCAGAAGCCGCCGGGCTGCAGGCGGAAAACGGCATTCTGGTTGACGAATTTGCCCAAACAGCTGATCCGGATATTGTCGCCGCCGGGGACTGTACCAATCACCCCAACGATTTGCTGGGCTTTCGTTTGCGCCTGGAATCCGTGCCCAATGCTACGGAACAGGCTCGCACAGCGGCGTCATCCATCTGCGGCAAACAAAAAGCCTATCACTCCCTGCCATGGTTCTGGTCCGATCAGTACGATGTCAAACTGCAGATCGCCGGATTCAATCTGGGCTACGAGCATGTAGTGCTGCGGGGCAACCCTGACGACAACCAGTTCGTGGCCTGGTACCTGAAAGGAGATGAGATTCTGGCAGCCGACTGCATCAACAGTTCCAAGGAGTTCATGCAAGCCAAAAAAATCATTGCCAACAAGATACCACTGAGCGATGAACTCCTGGCTGATGCCAACAATGACCTGAAAGCACTGGTGGAAGCAGCCTCCTCCTGAGGGGATTTACTTTTCCCGGCACTCAACTTGTTGTTTAGCTTCCACTATTTGCCAACGGGCGCCCGCATTATGGCGCCCGTAACCCCGCCTTCTGACCGGTTTCGCCACCCTGCCACGGTAATTATGCATTAATATTGCAATGGTAATGCATAATTGCTATTTTAGCGGTAACAGTCGACAAACCGAGAGGATGTTTGTATGTCGGAGGTATCCGCAGCGGAGCTTCTGGAGAAAGTGAAGCCCCTGCTCAATCGCCGCGTTGGCCCCTATAAGAGTTTTAATCCGGTCACCCGCACACAGGTATGGCAGTGGTGCACCGCCATGGGCGACAACAACCCCCTGTACCTTGAAGGCGACGAAGTCATAGCGCCCCCCACCATGATGCAGATGTGGACCATGCGGGATGCACAGGGCAACTACCCCGAGGGCTCAACCAGCGATAACCCCTATGAAATCCTCAGTATCATGGAACAGCATGGCTACAGCGGCGTTATGGCCGTAAGCTATGACCAGACCTTTCATCGCTACCTGAAAGAAGGCGATCGGGTGCACCACTACTCCACCATCGTGCATGTCACCGAAGAGAAGTCCACCGCTGTTGGCAAAGGTTTTTTTGTCACTGAACTGGCCCAGTATATGGACCAGAATGACGAGTGTTTTGCCGAGGCGAACATCACCTATTTCCAGTACAAGGCACCCAAAAAGCCGCCTTCGCAAAAATCCGGCAGCGGTCCCATGAAAATCAACCGGGTTGCCCCCATTGAAAATTACGACAATGAGCATTACTGGGAAGGTCTGCGTAATGGCAAACTCCTGATTCAGAGGTGCAAGAGCTGCAACAACCTGCGCCACCCGCCACAACCCATGTGTGAGCATTGTCAGTCTCTGGAATGGGACACGGTTGAATCCCGCGGCAAGGGCACCGTTTACACCTATACCGTGATGCATTATCCGGAGATCCCGCCCTTTGATTACCCCAACACCATAGTGCTCGTGGATCTTGAGGAAGGCGTGCGTCTGGTATCACAACTGGAGGGCTGCAAACCTGATGCCGTCTCCATTGGCATGCCCGTGGAAATGGCGATAAAGGAAGTGCAGGAAGGCATGTCCTTACCCATCTTCCGGCTCGCAAGCTCATAGAGGAATAAGCAATGACGAATGTTGCAAATGTTTACGCCTCACAGTTGTCTGTGGGCGATCAGCTACCGGTGTTCACGCTGGATATTACCCCCAGACTTATCGTGTCCTGTGCCATTGCATCCCAGGATTTTCAGGATGTACACCACGATAAAGCCGCAGCAGAAGAAAAAGGCACCCCGGATATTTTTATGAACATACTTTCCACCAACGGCTTTGTGGGCAGGTACCTGACCGACTGGGCCGGACCGGGAAGCCGGATAAAAAACATAAAATTCAATCTGGGCGCTCCGAATTTTCCCGGAGACACCATGACCATGACGGGCGAAGTCACCGAATTGAATGAAAGCAACGGGCAGCATTTCGCCCACATAGATTTCAAAGGCAAAAACGGCATGGGAAACCACGTCAGTGGCAGTGCAATCCTGCAGTTAGCCAATGAGGGAGATGCCTGATGACAGACACCTTATCCCGCAAAGCCGCTATTGTCGGCATTGGTGCAACGGAGTTTTCCAAGGATTCCGGACGAACAGAAATGCAGCTTGCCTGTGAAGCCGTGCTGGCTGCACTCCAGGACGCCGGGCTGAAAGGCGCCGATATTGACGGCATGGCCACGTTCAGCATGGATAACAACTGGGAAAACGAGATTTTACGCCAGGTGGGCGGCAAGGAACTGAAGTTCTTTTCCCGCACCGAATTCGGCGGTGGTGCCGCCTGCGGCCCCTTCGTGCACGCGGCCACTGCCATCGCCGCCGGGCTGTGCGACACCGTGGTGATATACCGGGCCCTCAATGAACGCTCGGGCCTTCGTTTTGGCAGCGGCCAACTGATGGACACCAGCCCGCTGAATCCGAACATGATCAATTTCAGCCACTATTTTCCTTTTGGTTTTATGACGCCCGCCGCCTGGATCGCCTTCAGCGCGCGCCGTTACATGCATGAATACGGTGCCACCAGTGAGGATTTTGGCCGGGTGGCCGTGGCCATGCGTGACTTTGCCGCCACCAACCCCAACGCGTTTTTTTATAAAAAGCCCATCACCCTGGAAGAGCATCAGTCGTCCCGGATGATCGCGGATCCCCTGCGGCTGTATGATTGCTGCCAGGAAAGTGATGGCGCGGTGGCCTTTGTGGTCACATCCGTTGAAAAAGCCAGAGATCTGGCCAACACGCCAGCGGTGATTGCGGGCGCAAGGCAAAGTATCGTCAAGGATACCCGCATGATGACACCGTTTTACGGAGAGA
>JAWVYU010000006.1:0-42336 GCA_033722575.1 Ketobacteraceae bacterium
CCGCGACAAGGAAGCACTGACCATCGAAGGCGTGCAGAAAGTGCTGGATGAACTGAAGAAAACTCACGATTACATTGTGTGCGATTCGCCCGCGGGGATCGAGAGAGGCGCACTGACAGCCATGTACTTTGCTGATCGCGCCATTATCGTCACCAACCCGGAAGTCTCTTCCGTCAGAGACTCCGACCGGATACTGGGCATATTGCAGAGCAAAACCATGCGTGCCGAAACCGGCCAACCCCCGGTAGAGGAGCAGCTGCTGCTGACCCGCTATGATCCGGTGCGAGTGGAACGCGGAGAAATGCTGGCCGTGAAGGATGTGGAAGAGATTCTGGCGATTCCGCTACTGGGGGTTATTCCTGAATCCAAAGCCGTACTCAAAGCCTCCAACCAGGGGCTGCCGGTGATACACGATTCAGAGAGCGATGCAGGACTGGCTTACGAAGACGCAGTTCGTCGCTTTATGGGCGAAGACGTAGAACACCGCTTCCTGGAAGCGACCAAAAAGGGATTCCTCAAACGGATGTTCGGAGGGTGAGATGAGTTTTTTTGATTATTTCAGAACCAAAAACAAAAGCACTGCAAGCGTAGCCAAGGAGCGACTACAGATCATCGTTGCTCACGAGCGCACCGCCCGCAACCAGCCAGACTACCTGCCTGCACTGCAAAAGGACCTGATGGAAGTGATCAGCAAGTATGTCAGCATCGATGAAGACCAGATTGCAGTATCACTGGATCAGAACGAAGATTGCGCGGTACTGGAGCTGAACATCACACTACCGGAAGACGCCGTCAACCAGCGGGCAGCCAACGGCTGACAAGCACCCGTGCAGCGCAAAAAAAATGCCGACATCACGTCGGCATTTTCATTTCCCTTGTAGTCCTTTTTTTAATACTTTTAACCGCGAATTACCATGTTGCCTTTCTGATATTCAGACAGCGCAGCAAGAATGCCTTCTTCAAATTCACGGGTTTCGCGGTCGCTCCTGGCTCCTGCATTCTTGCCGGACTCGACAGAACGCAGCCTGCGCTGCAATATCGCTTTCAACGCTTCCGGAGACGCCTCCTGCCCCACCAGGTTTGCCTGGATAGCAGCGGCATCCACCAGGTAAGCCTCATAAGCATTCAGCATGCGCTTGTGAAGCTCCGAGTTCAGCGGAATATCCCGCAGTTCACAGATCCGCTCCACGGATAACTGAAAGGCCTTTTTCAGACCGTGCGCCGTCACCGATACTGTTTTGAACCTTGCAGGCTTGCCCGCTTCTTTCACCCGTATCTTGAATTCCTGCCACGGCTTACGCCCCTCCCGGGTACGGTTAACCAGCTGCAGCCCCACGATACGCCCATCCTCATGGATGACGCCTTCACCCTGTAGTTTTTTTCGCTGTTTGGAAGCTGCCTGGCGTTGCCCCAGACTCTCTTCCAGCGCCCTTGCCATTCTCAGCGCTTTTTCCCGATTACGCCCGATACGAACATATTTCTGTGTCTCTTTGCCATCCCAGGCCTTGGTGACTCGGTAATATTCCCTATCGCCATCACGCAATATTGTGATACCCATAACGACAACCCTAAGCTGCTCCCAGTCTTATATTTTCTGTTCCTGTGAAAGGTTACGCAGACGAGACTTTTTTCGACAATCTGAAGGGTAGCCACACTGTTACCCTATCAGCGTCTGACAATACAACACGACGGCAATCTCTGATTCAAAATCATAGCGACATACGAATAAACGGAACGACCAACACGAAATAACAAAGATGAGATTCCGGATTCATTAACGGCCCATTGGACATCGCTACCTGTTTATTATTATTGGCTTTGAATTAAAGATAGCCGGCGCCAGTAACGCCTCGACAGCCTTAATGTAGCGCCTTTTTTTACGAATGAAAACCTTTGAGCAACATTTTTAGAACATTATTGCCCTTGACATTACAAACTAGTTATTGTTCGCGCTGGATTTCTGATTTCGGTATTGCGTGGGTGTTGTTCCAAGCCACCGTTTGAAGGCGCGCCCGAAATTGGAAGGGTCGTTATAGCCAAGCAGCAACGCGATCTCATCAACGGTTTTGCTGGTATGACTCAGGTATTCCATGGCTTTTTTACGGCGCTCGTGATCCACCAGCTCCTGATAGCTTGTCCCAAGATCCGCGAGGCGGCGCTTGAAGGTACGGCTGGACATGAAGCACTGCTCGGCCACTTCCTCGAGTTTCGGAAAGCGCCCCGGTTCCGCACTGACAATGCGCCTCACCTTCAATAACAGGTCGCTGCCCGTACCAATGGTTTCCAGCTCCTTGCGGCACTGTGCTTCCATCAACTGATGGGACACCGGATCGGACATACCCAGGGGAGTCTGCAAGAAACTGACCGGCAACCGAATCTGGTTTACGGGCTGATTAAACCGGGGAAGCTGCCCGTTGAAACGGTCTGCCAGTTCGGGATCAGGTACATCGCTGTAACTGCAGAGCACCTCCACCTGATCCGGCACCTCGCCCACCAGGTTTTCTCCCATCACCCCAAAGCTGGTAAAAAAGGTCTGCAACACAAAACGCTCGGTCTCCTCCTTCAGAGGCACCGTACAATCTGCCTGAATCACACCAAAATCATCCGATTCAAAGTAACTGACCTTCACCAGCCCCAGCCGGGTGGCAGCGTATTTCACCGCCATCTGGATGGCTTCCCCCAGCGTGGCACTGCTCAGAGCCGCGTACCCCAGATAACCGTGCGCGGATATTTTAAGCTGCAGACCGAACCACACGCCCAGATTGGGATCACCGCTTAACGCCAGACCGTTCTCCACCAGCCTCAGAAACTGCTGGTTACTGATTCGGGTATCGGCATCCGGAAGGGTGGCGGGATCAATGCCGGTATCGGCCAGGATATCGTCGGGGTTCAAGCCACGCTGAACCAGCAGATCCACCAGCACCTTGGCGTAGGATATGTTGACACTGGGCCGATCCATGAATGATGACTTGGTAATAGGGGTACCTCCACACTGCGTGCCATCCGGGTTATTGCAGAAACATAACCCCGTGACCGATGGTTCGCAACAGAGCAGGACGACAATTTCATGGGGTTATCGGTGATCTGCGGACAAAAAAAAGCCCGAAACGGCGGGTTTCGGGCTTGAGGCGTCCAAAAGTTATGTAGGGAAACGGTCGAAGACAACATCACGACCATTGAGAACAATATTAGCGAAATCGCTCCGATACACCGTTGCAGAATTGTTGTTGCCGCGTAACCATACTGTAAGTCTGCCTAACCTTTTGAACGATCTAGAAGAATTCATCCTCAGCAGGGTCGGGCTCGGTGGCAAAGGGATCCTGGGTCATGTCAAAACCTGACTGGCCACGGACCGAATCCGGAGTCGCTTCCTCGCGCGGCTGCGAGGTCTCGCCCGGAGCCGGCTGCCCTGGTGGCCCATCCGGAAACACCGCTTCGGCCTCCGGCGATTCGTCCACGTCAATATCCAGGGACTCACCCGGATCATCGAGGGCGCCCGCATCAAATTCATCGCCCGCCGGCAGTTCCGCCATATCACGCTCCAGCGGCGAAAGGGGCGCCTCCGGCGGCGGTGGCGGATCAAACACGCTGATGACTTTCTCTCCATCACCCCCGTCCTCATCGGATTTCAGGGTACGCTGATTACCCTGGCCATCATCGTCGTAAATTTCAAAACCTTTCAGGCCTTCCAGTCCGGCCTCCTTGATCATCTCCGGGGTAAACTCATCATCCTCCGGCAGAGCTTCCTCGCCGGACAGTATCTTGTCATCCTGTTTGCCCTGCTCTACCACAATTTCCACCCGGCGGTTCCGGGCGCGGTTTTCATCGGTGTCATTGGGCGCCAGCGGTTCGGTTTCCCCCAGCCCCACCACGGAAAACAGATCCGGCGCTATTTCTCCGGTTTTCATGAGCTCATGGGCAACCGACACCGCCCGGGATGAGGACAGCTCCCAGTTGGAACGGAACCGCGGGGTGGAGATCGGCACATCATCGGTATGGCCGGTGACCGCGAAACTGCCACGCATCTCCTTGAGGACATTGCGGATCTTGTCCATCACGGGCATAAAGCTGGGTCGCAGGGTGGCCGAGCCAGAGGCAAAGGAGCCCTGCTCCTTGACGCGGATAATGATTTTGCGACCTTTGGTTTCCACCTCTATTTTGCCCTCCTTGATCTCGGCCTTGAGGGACTGGGCCGCTTCCACCGCATCCGCCTGGGTCTGGCGAATCAGCTGCTGCATGATACGGGCAGCGGCTTCGGCATCGGTTTCCGGGCTGTTCTGGGTATCCGCCGGCGTGTTCCCGGGGGTACAGAGAATCTGCAGGTTTTTCTGGGTGATTTCATCGGTATGCTGGCGCACTTCATTGAGAACGGTGGGCTCTGGCCGGCCCGGAGAAAATTCCTGGGCAATGACGGAGGTGCCCTTGGGGATATCCTTCACATCGATTTTGTTCTGAACCCCGAAGGCATCCCGCATGGAGCCGGCCAGCTGCTTGTATTTCATCACGTCCATTTCAGAAAACGCCAGCAACAGCACGAAGAAGCACATCAGCAGCGACATCAGGTCGGCAAATGTTGCAAGGTAGGCCGGTAACCCCGGGGGGCATTCCGGACATTCTTCCTCTTCGCGTTCTTCGCTCACCACCAACCTCTACAGAGTTACTCTTCCGCTTCCCGCGAGCCTTCGGCCAGATAGGCTTTCAGCAACGTCTGGATAACCCGCGGATTCTGGCCGGATTGAATCGCCACCAGCGCATCAATAATCATGGCCTGGATGCGGGCCTCCTCCTCGGCGCGCAACTGCAGTTTGTCGGCAATCGGCAGCGCCAGCATATTGGCAATCATGGCACCGTAGAGCGTGGTCAGCAGCGCCACCGCCATGGCAGGCCCGATGGCTTTGGGGTCATCCATCGCCGACAGCATCTGCACCAGACCGATCAGGGTCCCGATCATGCCCATGGCTGGCGCTACATCCCCCAGCTGCCGCCAGATCTTGGAGCCCCACAGGTGACGATTGGAAGCCTCCCGCATCTCTTTGGTCAGCAGCGCCCTGACCACATCAGGGTCATGGCCATCCACCAGCAGCTGGATACCCCGCTGCAGAAAGTCATTGCTGACCTCCTTGCCTTCCAGCGACAACAGGCCGCCCTTACGGGCAGCATCGGCAATATCCACCACCTCAACAATCAGCTCTTCGGGAGAGGTAATTCTGAACTTGAACGATTTGGCCGCCACCTTGAAAGCAGACAGGAACTGGCTGAGGGGAAACTTCATCAAAACCGCGAACACGGTACCGCCGATAACGATCAGCACCGAGGGTATATTGACGAAAATCAGGGGGCTTCCACCGAATACCATGGCGGCACCTACAATAACAAACGCACCGATCAGCCCAACCAGGGTTGCTAGATCCACGCTTAACTCCCTACCCGAATCAACACAGGGCATCGCCCACTAGGCGGAGCAACGCCAGTAAAACTAAGCATCTTCTTTTAGTCTAGACAGGAATTGGGAGAAATCAGGGATATTCGTTGACCGGCAAACACCGGATTAGGTAAGTTTGCGCCCATCACTTCCTGAATGGGCTAAAAATGGCTAAAAAAGACACAAAACCCGATTTTGAAAGCGCCCTGTCCACCCTGGAATCCCTGGTGGAAAGGATGGAAAGCGGTGAAATGAGCCTGGAAGATTCCCTGAGCGCCTTTGAACAGGGCATTCAACTCACCAAAAGCTGTCAGCAGGCACTGCGGGACGCGGAGCAACGCGTCAAGGTTCTGATCGAACAGAACGGCTCAGAATCCCTGAAGGACTTTGGCAGCGATGCCGCGGATGACGCGTCGGATTGAATGCCCCTGCCATGAAACAAAGCGAACTCACGCAGTATATTGAAGCCTGCCAGGCCCGCGTCAACGCGCGCCTGGATCACTGGCTTGACCGCCAGCACCAGCTGGCGCCGCGACTGGTGGAAGCGATGCGCTACGCCACCTTCAACGGCGGCAAGCGCATCCGCCCGGTGCTGGCCTTTGCCGCCGCTGAAGCACTTGGCGGCAGCGCCGGGGACGCGGTGGATGCGGCCTGCGCCCTGGAAATGGTGCATTCCTACTCACTGGTACATGATGACCTGCCGGCCATGGACAACGACGACCTGCGCCGGGGACAGCCCACCTGCCATATTGCCTACGACGAAGCCATCGCCATACTGGCGGGGGATGCCCTGCAGTGCCTCGCCTTTGAAGTGCTGGCCAACAGCCCGCTCCCTGGCATGACCAGCGACGTACGGATCCGCATGGTGCAATGCCTGTCCGAAGCCAGCGGCACCGCCGGCATGGCGGGCGGTCAGGCACTGGACCTGGCGGCCGAGGGGCAGCAGCTGGCCATCAGCGACCTTGAGAAAATCCATCGCCATAAAACCGGCAAGCTGATCCGGGCCAGTGTTCTGATGGGCGCCATGGTGGCTCCACAGCCACCGGATTACCAGATCAGGCAGCTGGACGACTATGCGGACGCCATTGGCTTAGCCTTCCAGGTATGGGACGATGTACTGGATGTGATCGGTGATACCGAGACCCTGGGCAAGCAACAGGGCGCAGACCTGCAGCTCAACAAAGCCACCTACCCCCAGCTGATGGGGCTGGAAGCGGCAAGAGCCTACGCCATGGAGCTGGATCAGCGCGCCCGAAAGTCACTGGACACTTTTGATCACAAAGCTGACACCCTGAGGGCATTATCGGCCTATATTGTGTCCAGAACGCATTAACTGCCCCGGAGATATAAACTTGGGCCAAGTCTGGGGTATAATGGCCCGCTTTACGCTCAGCCAGGATCCAGTGACGGCAAACAAGGCATTGAAGCCACCGAGGACAGCAGCAATATGTTCACAGAAATTCCGCTAACCAGGCCCGGCACGCCACTGCTGGACGGCATTGACCGCCCCGAGCAGCTGCGCGCCCTTGCGGAAGAGCAGCTACCGGAGCTGATCGACGAGCTGCGCCAGTACCTGCTTTATTCTGTCGGCAGAACCGGGGGGCATTTCGGCGCTGGCCTGGGTGTTGTGGAGCTCACGGTTGCCCTGCATTACGTGTTCAACACCCCCACCGACAAGCTGGTCTGGGATGTGGGCCACCAGGCCTACCCCCACAAAATCCTTACCGGTCGCCGCGAGGCCATGCTCACCATGCGCCAGCGGGACGGCCTGAGCGCCTTTCCCAAGCGCTGCGAAAGCATCTATGACACCTTTGGCGTGGGCCATTCCAGCACCTCCATTTCCGCCGCCCTGGGCATGGCACTGGCGGCCCGCATGCAGGGCCGGGACGACAAGCACGTAGCAGTGATCGGCGATGGCGCCATGACCGCCGGAATGGCTTTCGAAGCCCTGAATCACGCAGCCCATGCGGACGCGGATATCCTGGTGGTGCTGAATGACAATGAAATGTCCATCAGCGAAAACGTGGGTGGCCTGTCCAACTACTTTTCCCGCATCTGGGCCAGCCGTACCTATAACTCACTCCGTGAGGGCGGCAAGAAAGTGCTGGAAAACATGCCCCGCACCATGGAATTCGCGCGGCGCACTGAAGAACACATGAAAGGTATGGTGTCGCCGGGCACCCTGTTCGAGGAGCTGGGATTCAACTACGTGGGCCCCATAGACGGCCACAACCTGGAAAAGCTCATCATCTACCTCACCAAGATGAAGGAAATTCCCGGCCCCAAACTGCTGCACGTGATTACCCAGAAAGGCAAGGGCTTTGCCCCTGCCGAGAAAGACCCCATTGGCTACCATGCGCTGAACAAACTGGAACCCAAACCCCTCGTAAAAGAGGTCACCAGCGACAAGCCCAAAAAGAAACTGCCAAAATATTCAGATGTTTTCGGCCAGTGGCTGTGCGATATGGCCCGGGAAGATCCACGCCTGGTGGGTATTACACCGGCCATGCGGGAAGGCTCCGGCATGGTGAATTTTTCCAGGCAATACCCGGGCCAGTATCACGATGTGGCCATTGCCGAACAACACGCCGTCACCCTGGCGGCAGGCCTTGCCTGTGAGGGCCAGAAGCCGGTGGTGGCGATTTACTCTACCTTTCTGCAGCGGGCCTATGATCAGCTGATTCACGACGTTGCCCTGCAGAACCTGGATGTGACCTTTGGCATCGACCGAGCCGGGCTGGTGGGCGAGGACGGCCCCACCCATGCGGGGGCCTACGATATCAGTTACCTGCGCTGTATTCCCAACATGGTGGTGATGACCCCGTCAGACGAGAACGAATGCCGTCAGATGCTTTACACCGGATACCAGCATACCGGGCCCGCTGCTGTGCGCTATCCAAGAGGCACAGGCCCGGGCGCCAATATCCGGCAGGCCATGGAAATGTTGCCACTGGGCAAAGGAAAAGTACGCCGCGAGGGCCAACGGGTGGCGATTCTGGCTTTCGGCCCTCCCCTGCACCCTGCCCTGGCCGTGGGTGAGCGAATGAATGCGACGGTAGTGGACATGCGCTTTGTTAAACCGCTTGACGAAACCCTGCTGCTGGAACTGGCCACAAAACACGACCTGCTGGTAACGGTAGAAGAGAACGCTGTAATGGGCGGTGCGGGCTCGGCAGTGGCGGAGTGTCTGGCATCCCACGGGGTTACCCAGCAACTGCTGCAGCTGGGCATTCCGGACCGTTATGTAGAGCATGGCAAGCCCGCGGAAATGCTCGCCGAGTGCGGCCTCAATGAGCCTGGCATCGAAGCGGCCATCAAAAAACGCCTGGCACTGATGCTGAAAAACGAGGTTAACCAGTCCGCCGGCTAGAACTTTTTCTCCAACCGGATGGTCTGGTTTTCCTCCGAGAACTTCACAAAATCCAGATAGGTCATACCCAGCAGCACATAACGGGGAGAATCCCCCTGCACCACCGCGCCTCTGACATTGGGCACCTCGATCTCACCTACCTTGACAGTATCCAGCTGGACAATCCAGGAACGGGTAATACCACCGGCTGTCATGGCCTGAGCCTCGGTTCCGGTCACCCGATAGTCAATCCCCAGGCGCTTGGCGGTGGCCTCGTTCATGGCCACAGACGTAGCCCCTGTATCCACCAGAAAGGTCACGCCCAGACCATTGATACTGCCCTGGGTAATATACTGGCCGTAGTCGTTGCGCTTGATCACCACTTCCGAGGCCTTGTGTTCCTTGTACCGGGCGCCGATGCCACGACCCAGCAGATAGCGCTTTCGTTCCCCGTCAACCTCGATGAGGGCGGATCGGGAATCCGCTTCCACCAGCACCGCGCCATGGGGGCCGGGCTGGTTCTGTTTCAATAACGCCTGCTGACCATTGATCTCGACCACTGCCGCATTTTTGAACAACCCGACAACTTTTATGGTCACTGCAGCGCCGGCCGATCCCACCAGCACGCAACCGATAAATACGACAAAAAACAACTGCCTGAGCACTTCTAACGCCTCGCCTTGAAAATCTTTCTCTAATATCATGATAGACATGATTTACGTATTAGGTTCACTGGCAATCATTGCCCTGATAGTGGGCCCCGGCATCTGGGCCCAGTATGTGCTGAAACGCTACAGCAAGGCGTCGTCAGACTATCCCTATTCCGGCAGGCAATTCGCCCAGCGGCTGATTGACCAGTTCAAGCTGAAAGGGGTCCGGGTGGAGAAAACCAAACCCGGAACGGACCATTACGACCCCATCGACAAATGCGTGCGCATCAGTGAAACCTATTACGACCAGCCTTCACTGACCGCCATGACCGTGGCGGCCCATGAGGTGGGTCATGCCATTCAGGACTATACCGCACACCGGGGCCTCAGGTCCCGCCTCAAACTGGTGCAACTGGCAGAAGTCGCCGGCAAGGTAGGCAACGGGGCACTGATCGCCGCGCCCATTCTGGGCATCCTCAGCCGGTCCCCGGGCGTGGCCTTCGTGGTATTCGGGCTGGCCTTCCTGGGTTTTTTCATGATGGTACTGGTGCACATGGTCACTCTGCCCGTGGAAATTGATGCCAGTTTCAACCGCGCATTACCCATCATGAAGGATGCAGGCTATCTTGAGGGGCAGGATCTGCAAAAGGCCCGGCGCATTCTGAAAGCCTGCGCCCTCACCTATGTGGCGCAGTCACTGTTAAGCCTGTTACAGCTGCACCGGTTTTTCCGCCGCTAGCGTTCCGGGAACCCGTGATAACAAAAAGAACCGCAAGGAAACACAAGGACCTGCATGAATACACGATGGACACTGACGCTGGCCCTGTGGCTTGGCTGTCTGCTGCTCGCAACAGAACCCGCTTTATCCAGCAGCTCAGGCAGCATGTCAGCCGGCACCACCTGCAGCGAGGTGGCGCTGAGCGAATTGCAGCGGGAAGTGCTGGCGCTGGAATCCATCTACGATAACTTTCAGAACCTTGCCGGTGGCGATCTGGCCCCGGAATTCTCATTGTCCAGCGTGTTCACCATTAATCTCCTGGACAGGCAGGATGTGAACAGCCGCATCCAGGAGCTCAACCTGCAAACCCGCCCCAGCGGCACGGCCTACAGTCAGTGCCCATCGCCGGCGTTCCGGGAAGCCGCGCAAAAACGTAATGAACTGGCCCGCAAGCTGTCCCAGATTCGCTTGTCGTACCTGCAGCTTTCTCTGGAGGAACGGCGCTATCTGAACTCTCTGATCACTGTTTTCCTGCATTTCCAGTCCCGCTATCGGGAAACGGAAAAGGCGATCGAAACCCGTAATATCCGCACTGTCCAGCTGCAGGAGCAGCGCAGCGCCTTTGAATCCGCCTTTCAGACCCAGCAGGACCCGAAAGAAAGAGCCAGCCTGTCCGAGACCATTCTGGCACTGGATCAGAAGCTGGAGGCCATTGCCAGAACACAACGCAAAGACCAGCGGCAAAAGCAAAAGCTGGAGCGTCTGCTGGCGTTATCCCGCGGGCTGCTGATTGATTATCACCTGGTGTATATCGATAGTGGCAACGTCCGTAGTGCAGTGCATGGCATCAGGCCATTCAATTCCCTGGTTAACAGCACCACGCTCAAACAGCTGCTGACTCCTTCCGGGGAAGCCGCTCCGGAGGAAGCGGCCGCAGAGGGTGAAAGTCGCCCCGCCCAGGCAAAGCCGCTGGCCACACTGGGATCCCGGGAACAGGCGAATCTGGCTGCGCTTCTGATTATCAGCAGCCGTATTTACAGTGAAAAACGCGATCTTTTGGGCGTAATGGCCATTCGGCCCGGCAGTAATGTCAGTTTTGCCGAAACCCTGAGCCTTGAATTCAAAACACTGCTGGCACTCCCCTCCGCCAACCTGCACCTGAAATTTACCGAACAGGAAAACGATTACAGTTATCTTTCACGAAACTTTTTCCAGTCAGCCACTCACCTGCTGACCCAGATTATCGTTGCGGTGCTGCTCTGGGCCTACCTCAAACGCGTTCGCAACTGGGTGTATTCGCTGCAACGCTATCTTGTCAAAAACCATCTGGGCAAACGTTTTTCCCGGTTTATGATCGGGGTTCTGCGAATTCTGCAGCCCAACGCTGCCTGGTTATCGGCGGTGGCTTTTTTCTATTATCTCAACCAAAGGGAGCAGGATGAGCTGCGGGATCTGATTCTGCTTTACGACATTACTGCCATTATGGCTTTTTACCTGTTCGTAAACACATTAATCACCTGGGCCATCAGTAATACCAACAGCCAGGCCCACCTGTTCGTCACCAAGTCCCGGCAGGATACCATTGCCAGCTACTGCCACCATTACGCATTTTATGTCACGCTGTTTTCACTGGTTTATATTGTACTGAACAACATTCTGCATGGTGGCATTATTACCGTATTATATGCCCTGGCACTCATTGTAATTATCTGGCAGTTCACCTATCGACTGATTCAGCATTTTTCCGGCGAACTGGATACCCACCTGTCCAAACGGGTTTCCGAAACCACTCACCAGCGCTACAAAAACGTCAAGCTCGGTTTTGTCAGGCAGGGTCTGGTACCCGTCACTTTCTTTGCACTGCAGTTTCGGGATCTGGTAACCGGGATCCATAACCGGCTGCTGAATATCGAGAGCTACCATGCACTGACTGCCAAATTCCTGAAGATACGGCTGGAGCAAAGCCAGACCAGCAATGACAGCGGTGAAAAGCCCGCCCAGGAAGACATCCATTACGAAAGCTGGTTTCTGAACCGTGACTTGCCTGCTGAAAAGCCGCAACTTTTATTGAAATCCCGCTGGATCAAGGACATCAATACCATGGTGCTTGAGTGGATGGAGCAAAAGCAGGAAGAAAACGATCTGGCACTGATCGGTGAATGCGGCATTGGAAAAACCATTCTGATCAACCAGTGGCTGGATCAATGGGAAAGCTGCAAAGCAGTGAACATTGTGGTTCCTGAGAAGACCACCAACGAAGATGATATTTTCAACCTGATAAAGGAAGCCATAGGTATTTCCACCAAAGCTGACATCGCTCACTTTGTTAAAGAACAGAAGGATCTGGAGAAAACCGTGGTGGTTATTGATGAAGCCCAGAACCTTTTTCTTGGGGATGTGGGTGGATTCAATGCCTATAAAATGCTGCAAAACCTCATCAGCGCCAAACTGCAGAATATTTTCTGGATTGTGGCGATCAATCAGCAATCCTGGATCTATCTGAACGATGTGTTCAGCCGCACGTACCAGTTTTCAAATCGTATCAATATCCAGCGCTGGACCCAGCAGGAAATCCGGGAACTGATTTTGAACCGGCACCGGGCATCACGGCGCCGGCTTAAATATGACGAGCTGTTACTGGCCAGCACCGCTCACAGCGAAACGGCTACCCGTGCCGCCGAATCCCGCTGCTTCAGCCTGCTCTGGGACCAGTCTGCCGGCATACCCGCAGTGGCCCTGTCTATCTGGGTTAATGCCGCCAGACACCCCGGCAAGGGGCAGATTGAAATGGGTATTCCCGAGCGCCCGTCAAGCTCGGTCATGCTGGAACTGACAGATGATTACCTGTTTGTGTACTCTGCACTCATTATTCACGAAACCCTGAATACCCAGCAGGCGCAGGCCGTGACACATCTTTCTGAACCCATTGTGAGGCGCGCCCTGAAACTGGGGATGGATCAGGGATTTGTGATTCGTAAAGACAGGGGCCGCTATACCATTAACTCGCTCTGGTATATTCAGTTGTGCCAGCTGCTAAGACGGAAGAATTTCCTCCATGAATAACAACGTCGTTGAAGACCTGAGCAATATCGCATCGTTGTTTAACGTATACAAAATCCTACTGCTGGTGGCAGGGATTACAGCGCTGTATTTTGTCAACAAGATGGCACGTCTGGTGTTTGACAAACTCATGGTGGAATTGCCTACCCATCGTTTTACGATTCTTCAGATTGCCACCCTGTTCAGCTTTTTACTGTATATCTTCGGATCATTTGCCCTGATTATCGGCGTACTTAATCCACCCAAGGAGTTTCTGTTTGCGGCCGGTGGCTCGCTGGCGGTAGCCGTTGGTATTGCGCTTAAAGATGTGGTGGCATCGGTGATCGCAGGGTTGGTACTGCTGTTTGACCGACCCTTTATTGTGGGCGACAGGGTGCAGTTCGATGACAGTTACGGTGAGATAGTCAGCATTGGATTGCGGTCAGTGCGGTTGCGCACTCTGGACGACAACATTATCACCATTCCGAATTCACGTTTTATGAATGAAATGGTGTCTTCCGGCAATGCCGGTGCTCTGGAGATGATGGTAGTCTGTGATTTTCACATCGCGTTAACCGCCGACGTGGAACAAGCCAAGGATATTATTCGCGAAGTGATTGTCACTAGCCGTTATGCCTACCTGAAAAAACCGGTGAGCTTTGCGATTAATGAGGTTGCCATTGCCGAGTGCCTGGCGATACAGATAAAAGCCAAAGCCTATGTGCTGGATATCAATTATGAAAAGGCATTTCAGGCGGACATCGTAACAAGGACCACCCAGCTGTTTAACCGGGAAAACATCGAGCGCCCCCGACGAAGCGCTGCTGACCAGTAGCCTCAGCTACCCGGCAGGTTTGAAGCGGCTACCAGGTCTGTTTGCGGCACCCTTTCCGAAGCCCAGCTTTCGTAAGCCATCTGTTTCACCCGCGCCACTTCTTCAGGATCTATCACCGGACTATCAGCCACTGCCACGGGGTCATCATGAAAAATGTAAAGGCGCGACAACATTTCCGGAAACGGCAGTGACGACTCACCATAACGCTCGCCATAGCCCTGGGTGGACACTATCACGCCATTACCCCAGTTCTGACCACTGTCATTATTGGGATTGTAAAAATACACCCGCATGACACCGGTCTGGTCGAGAGCAACCCGCAGCAAGGTAATGGCGTGCCACCCGACAAAATTCGCCCCGCTGTCGGTTACCGCCAGACCTGCAGGCTGCGGATGTATAATCGGCTGGTTACCGTTATACAGCGGGTGATAACTGCCATAAAACTGTGTGATGAATTCATCATAATTCTTGAGTTTACCGGTGGCCACATCCACCGCGAGCAAAAACTCGCGGCCGACCCACCAACCGTGAAATTCCGGATTAATCCAGCGGTGGGGATCCTCCCCTCTCTCTTCACACAGCCGCCCCATTTCTGCGTATACGCGATCCAGATGGGGGACAAGCAGTACGGATACCGGGTCTGTATCCAGCGGCGGAGACGGAGCCAGCCCGGCTACCAGCTCCGCAGACATGATGGGTCGACCTTCGAAATGCATCATAATGCTGTCGTAGCGCGCCACCTGGGCAATGAGGTGCAGCAGGTAATCCGGGTCGTTGTAGGCCCACATGGAAATTGCCCTTGCGGACTGGCAGGTAGGATTATTGCCCTGCCCCAGACCCAGCGGCTGACCCAGCACTGAGATGACCCCGGCAAGCAGCCGCACCCGGGCCGGTAAAGCGTAGCCGAACAGGGCGGTCAGGGTAGCTTCACTGGCTTCGGATAGCTGAAGGTCGATTTGCCGCCACAACCCCGGCGCAATGGGAGGCGCGTAGAGTATCCCCGATTCCAGCAGCATGGTAATGCCGTAAACCACCTGCGCGGTCTGCGGAAACACCGCGTGCTCAATCAGCGAATGGGACAGCGCCTGGAAGGTTCGCAACGCATCCAGGCCGGTGCTGCTCAGACCCAGTGCATCCGGTATCAGCGCCTCCCGGCCATTGGCCAGCAACCACCGCAACAGTACTGCATGATAATCCGACACCAGCCCCACATCGTGCATGGCCCTGGCTGCACTGTAGGCTTCCTGCTGAAGGGCACCTTTATCCATGGCGGCCAGACGACGCTCGTATTCCTCAATACCGGGGTCATCCTGACAACCGGAAGTCGGGCCAAACAGCGCGCTCACCAGACGGTCTGCACCCAAAGAAGCATCCCCCAGAGTTGCTTCCTTCCGGGAAAGCGCAATAGCGATCTGGGTAACCATGGATTTGACCTGATCCACCTGGATCGGCCGCTGTGACAGGATACGCTTGATTTCGGCTATCAGGCTGCCGAGGATATCCTCGAAGCCGATATTGTTAAGGAGAAACTGAAACAGTGAGTGAATAACGTCGGCCAGTTTGCCCAGCCGCAATCGCAGTGTTTCATCGGTGGCATTGAACAGGAACCCGAGGTTCAGCGCCAGTATCTGTGTCAGAAAATGCCTGGCCTGCTCCGGCGGTACCCCCGGAAAATGATGGAGCCCCTGGCTGATGGCCAGCATGCGTAACTGGCTGACCACCTCAATGGTGATCAAACGCTTGTCGCCGGTTTCCAGGGTGTGGCGCACCAGCCCCGGCAAAAGGATCGTCGGCTGCTCCCAGTCAGTACCATAAAACACACCGGCCTGATCAAGCGCCGGGGCCAGCCCATAGAGATCCTCTATGCCGTTTTCCTGCACCATCAGCCGGCCAGCCAGCTCAAAAACGGCGGACTGATGGCGCACCTTGTTAAAAGGTCGCGCCTGGGCCAACTGGCCGGTCGCCCGCTCCAGCTTTTCTCTCAGTTGCTGATTACTCAAGACGAAATCCGCTGTACCTGGTTTTTCTTCGTTAACTCTCTATTCTAGAGGTAATAATCCAGTTCTTCCTGTTTTTTAAGCAGACTGCGCATTTCATAGGGATCATCACCAAAGAAATACACCAGTCCCCAGTGAGTACCAAAAGCACTGCGCTTGGGAACCTTGTTCTCCATGGGCGACTGTAACTCGTGAAACTCGAAGAACGGATGGTTTTCTGTTTCCTCCGGAATGCACAACTGGCTCACCACCCGGCGGCGGGGATAAACACCAAAACAGCCTGCATGGCCTGTAGCATCTTCTACCGGTTTCGGGAAGAAAGCATCGATTTCTTCCTGCGTGGTTTTGGGATCAAACATCATCACCAGTGCCTGGTAGCAATTGAAACCATAGGCACGCTCAATGAGCTCAAAGGCATTGAAACCCGGCGGCCGGTAGGCAACTTCACCGAAATACATTTCGCCATCACTGGTAACAAAGTATTCGGGGTGAATAAATCCGAAATCGATATCAAAGGCTTCGATCAGCTTCTCGATTTCCTGCTCCACCCGGGGCCGCCATTTTTCAAGATCCGGCGTAGCCGGCACGAACACCGAGTACCCCAGCGATACATATTCCGAGATATTCAGGAAGTGCACCTTACGATCCTTGATAAAGGCTTCCACGGCAAACTCCCAGCCATCAAGGTGGCTTTCCATCAGCACCGGAAATTCTTCATCGGGAATATTATTCACATCATCGGCGGTCCGGATCACGCGGTGCCCAAGACAACCTGCCTTATCAAACGCTTTAAGGTGAATAGGATCATTGGGGTCACCATCAAGTTTCAGCAACGCCTGGTTAACCCGCGTCAAAAAGCGGATAACATCGCTTTTATCCTGTGCCTCTTCAAAAATACCAACCCGGATTCCACCCAGTTGCGCCCGACGCTTCATCAGTGCTTTGTCACGCATCAGTAAAGACTGACCCATCAACCGGGGATTTTTTAGCAGAACGGTATTGATAGCACCTGCCCATTCCACGGTTTCCTCAAACAACGGAATGGCGACATCTACACCTTCTTCTTTCAGGCGCTCAGCGATTTCCATTGAACGCTCGTTCAAACGTTCAAAGTCCCAGGAAATGAAAGGGATGTCGTTGTCCTTGGCATACTGTTCCGCCCATCGCGGAGCTACAATGACATATCGCCGGTCAAATCGATCAATAGCATCTATTGCGTTAAGACTCCAGCCGAGTATGGCTACGTAACCTTTATCAGGATTAAAGTTGGACATTGGCTCCCCTCTTTTTTGGGTATGCGTATTTATTAAACATGCGAACCCGGTTCGCTATATTTAACCTCTCTGTGAAAATTCAATGTGAAAAGACTAATAACAGTAACGCATTCAGATATAAATATACAGGTTCCACGCCGATTATGGGATTTTCCGGTTAATTCGCCTAAATCAATTCAACGTTGACAATTGGCTGGCTGGGAAGAAGGGCTGGACCGTATTGGGTATAAATCGCCACATCGGCTGCGTCGCGACCATAACCGATGGCAATATAACCAGATTTGATTCCCTGCTGGGTGGCGTCAAAGGAATACCAGCGCCCCCCGACGTAAGCTTCAAACCAGGCATGAAGGTCCATGGGCTGAAGGCCATGAAGATACCCCACCACCAGCCGGGCAGGTATTGCGAGAGCACGACACAACGCAATACCCAGATGAGCCAGATCACGGCAAACGCCGGACTGGCGTTGATTTACTTCCACCGCTGAAATGGGTACGGTACTGGTTCCTGGCTGGTAACTGATGTTATTGCGTAACCAGCTTTCAATTGCCGCCACCTGATCATAGCCCAACACCACGTTCTGAGTGATCTGGAAAGCCATATCGCCAAAACGGTCGGCCTCACAGAAACGGCTTGGCAACAGATACACCAGCACGTGTTCGGGAAGATTCTGCACTTCAACAAAAGGGGCACCCGGACCTTCATCCAGTTGATCCGGTGTCATGACTTCTGCCATGGTTTTGATGGTTAGCGTCCCGGGCTGAGCAGTAAGTCGCTGACACAGATTGCCGTAGCCGTCGGTAAATTCAATCACCGGCAACACGGGGTCAACATGATATTCTTCCTTGGCAATCCACTGTTGCGCACCGCTACGGGGCCGCAACATCATAAGGAACGGCGTTGGTATTGAAATGTCGAAGTAAAATTCGCTGCTTGCCCGTAACCACATATCCGTCACCACTCAAGTATGTCTGTCCATGATCGATACCAGACACACCATACCACGAACAGCTGTTGGCAATAAGGTATTTAAAATCCGGCGAGGATCAGCCTGCAGCTGCCAATGGAGAATAAGTACCCGACAATGCGGTCACCGGCACCCACACAGGCGCCGGGGTATGCCGGCAATTCAGGGCATGATCAGAAATCCATTCCACAAACCGGGGCAACAATTCCTCCGGCAGGCTGTGGCCCATACCTTTAATGGTTTCCAGACGGGAATTCTGTATCAGCTCGGCGGAGCGTTTGCCACCTTCATAGCGTACCAGCGGATCGGCATCACCATGAATAATCAGGCTGGGGGCCTGGATCTGTTTTACCCAGGTTTCAATATTACCAGTGGCGGCAATTGCCTGTAACTGCCGCAGGGTACCGGCGGGGCGATAGGCGCGGCGATAGTGCTCGCGCAGCTGTTGTTCCGTAGCCGCTTCATTGATTGGATAATGGGGCCCGGCAATGATTTTCCAGGTTTTAAGATCCCGTTTTACAACAGAATCTTCATCATGACCGTTACCCCCGGTAACAAGTCGCACCGCCACTTTGGCGCGGGGCTGCGGCAGCCTGGGATTGGCTGTGGTGGACATGATCGAGGTAAGACTCAGCACTCTTTCCGGGTAAACGGCGGTCAGCATTTGCGAAATAATGCCCCCCATGCTGGCCCCCACAATATGAAAGTGTTCAATACCCAGAGCATCAGCCAGGCCGATAGTGTCATACATCATTTCGCGGAGAGTGTAGTTAACAGGCAGTTGAATGCCCGCCAGTGGCGCCACCAGACTGAGCGGAAGGTTTATACGCCGGCCTCTGTTACCGCTGCCCGACAAACCCACGTCACGATTATCAAAGCGAATGACCCGAAAGCCGTTTTCGGTCAGGCCGTTCACCATTGCCATTGGCCAGGCAGTTAACTGGCAACCAAAACCCATGACCAGAAATACGGCGGGATCCTCCTCCCTGCCATAATCCTCGTAAAATACCTCAATACTGCCGGCGTTAACTGTTCCGCTTCTCATTGCTATCCTCCTTTCACAAGGGGCTGGTCGCAGGGGACCTGTGTCGTATTTCTAATATTTAAAGTGGCTGATAATTATCGTGGCTGAGACTGCTGCCGGTCTTTCTATATGGCCATATTTTCACCAGGATTACCAGCCCGGGGGCTGGCTTCTTTAATGCTTCACCAGCTCAACGCGCCTGTTTCTGGCACGCCCCTGCTCTGAGCCGTTACTGGCAACCGGTGCTGCGTAACCCACCCCCCAGGGCTTGAGACGGGATGCATTAATGCCGTAATTGCTGATCAGGGATTGTGTGACGGAGGCGGCTCGACGCTTCGAAAGATCCAGATTGTAATTAAAATCACCCTGATTGTCGGTGTGGCCCACCACTAACAGCTTTAGGTTAGGGTTGTTTTTCAGCAATTTCGCGATTTCATCCAGAGTTGGCCTGGATTCTGGCTTTATGCTGGCTTTATCGGTCTCAAAAAACAGACCATACAAAGCCACCTTGCCCTCAAGATCGATTTTCTCCGCCATTTCACCGGCCTCGATAAACACCACTTTGCTTTGCTGCGCTTTCTCTTCGAGTATATCCACTTGTGCAAACACCCGCTCACTGGTGTCCTCACTGTTGGTGCGACCGCTCTGAATGACATGCACTGAAACCCAGGCATCGCCATCGGGCACTGGAACCCTGGCGGCAACGTAGCGGGTTTTGTCGTTTTGCGCATTACCGAACACCAGGGAAAGCACGCTGTAACCTGGTGCTATATACTTAAAATTATTGCCATTACCCGCGGCAGTACAGGATCGGTCGCCACTGTTACCGCTGCACTCAAATATGATTTCTGCATTATTCGCCGCAAGCGCATCCTTGTAGGCCCTGAACACAGCCAGACTGCTGGTGCCTTTGGGTGCCCGATAGGTGATTCTGGTCAGTTTCCCCTCTTTGGTCGCCATGTGCTTTTCATTGTCTTCCTTTACCCGCGAGGTTAAGGGCTCAACGATAAAGCGGAATTCATCAAAGTTTTTGTGGCTGTACTCAATGATACTGGCGCCCTCAAAGCGGCCCGTTAAGGGGTGATCTTTTGCCCCGGCCACATCACCCGCCTGAATCGTTGCAGCCCACAACATTGCCGTTAAAGACAGCATGAATCTTGGTATCATTTTGTCACTCCCCGAATCCAAAGCCATGAAAATGCCAGACATCCTTCATGTCTGTTGCAAACAGTTTAGTGCAAACAGGCGCACATCGCGCTTCTTCCGCAATATGCTATCATGAGCATCACTGGCTGCCGCACGGGCTGTCATAGCCGCATCAGATTAACCTGCCGTGACAGCTTTCATGATTTCCATTAGCCGGGCAGGTTCAAAGTATGTCCTTATCATCAGGCAGGAGACTCACCATGACACAGCACAGACACTTTACTGGCAGGCAGTCAGGCCTCGCAATGCCCGTTCTTATCGCCATCATTGCTGTGATTCTGGTGGGTGGCGGGTTGCTGTATATTGGGTTAGGCAATGGCAATGAGATGGCAGCGGACAACAGGCAAACTGCTTCCCAGCCCGGCATGGAACAAAACCCCCAGCAGCAGCCGGCAGCCACACCCACCCAGACCGTGACGGGGCCACCAAAAATATCCGTGGACCCTGACACCTTCTGCCAGCAGATTTCCGCAGTAGGAGATGTTCTTGGCAAAGAATATTTTGGTGGCAGGGTGAAAGAGAACGCTTCCTATGGTCCGAAAGTCACCTGCGCCTGGAATGGCTCAACAGTTGTCGTGTATTTTGGTGACAAATCCTATCACCGGATGAGTACCGGTTTTGGCTCGGACATTTACGTAAACTATGAGGGACTGGATTTTCCGGCCTACAAAAAAGAAACCTCAACCAGTACTGCAGGCTATGAAGTGCATGTGAAATCCGAGCCAGGCTGGGCATTCGCTATCAACGACGGCAGAGGCCTGAAGCAGAACATCACCACGGAGCAGTACAACAGGATTGCTCATATTGTGAATAATGTTCTGAACCAGCATTATGTGCAATAAATACCGCTTTATCTGCTGAAATGAAGCGGTACTCATGTAGGCCCTCCCTGGCTTATGCACCATCGTTCCATTCTGGAGTGGCTCTGCCCAAGCAATACAAAAAATTACATAACGTTCGCTTTAAACAATAACTTTGTTCAATAGCCCATCAGCAGAGTCTGCTAAGTTCCGAAGCAGAAAATAATAAAAACCTGCCCGGGATATGAATCATGAAAAGCATGCTGCTTCGTTCCTCTGCTGCCGCCACACTGGCTTTCCTGTCAACAGCCTGTATGCCACCTGACACTGTGTTTTACCCCAAACCAGGCACTGCCTTTAACGCCTCTTCTGCCACTGTACAAATACAGGGACTCGATCAGGCAACCGCTGTTTGTTACACAACGGACGGATCAACCCCGTTATGGAACAATGGTACCTGTGATGGTGCTACAACATCACGTCTCCCCGGCCCCGTTATATCAGGCAACATAGCGATAAGTTGCGGAAGTGACACCGGCTCGCGGGTGCTGCGAACTGTCCAACTGGCCTATGACTGGGCTGGAACACCCGGAGAAACAGCCTCAGCGAATTACTATCTTGATTGTGGAACCTTTGAGCTTGACTCCGATGGCGATGGAGTCAGTGACGAGAACGACAACTGTGCCGATACAGCGAACCCCGGTCAGGCTGACTCGGATGGCAATGGCGTGGGTGATGCCTGCGACAGTAGCGGCAGTGGTGACCTGCCCACCAGCAGTAACAGCCTGGTCTCCGACGAACAAATTGTGATTAATGAATACCTTGAGTCCGGCAATGGCAGCTATCGTCTGTTCATGCAGAGTGATGGCAACGCGGTACTGAGGAACTGGGATACCCGGGAAGCACTCTGGTCCACCGGAACCAATGGCACCGATGGCGTGCGTTTACGTTTCCAGGGAGACGGCAACCTGGTGCTGCGCTCCAGTTCGGGCTCAGCACTGTGGTCCAGCGGAACGGCGGGCAGTGGTGGCACACGCCTGACGTTAAACAATGACGGCTCCCTGGCCATATACGCCGGCAACCGCGTGGTGTGGTCAGTTAACGGTTCCGGAGCAGCCTCCGGGGTGCCAGTCGTCAGTTTTTCTACGCCTGTCAACGGCAGCATTCTGGGCCCTGATGTAGAAGTGATAGTGAACGCTGATGACCCTGACGGCAGCATCGATAACGTCAGACTGTATCTTAATAATGATTTGGTTCGTCAGGAAAACAGCTACCCCTACTCCTGGGGCAGTGACAGCGATATCGCAGACCCTTCTCTTGATAATCTTGCGGACGGGTTCTATGTACTAAAAGCCACCGCCACCGACAATGCCGGAGTAACGCGATCCGTCGCCGTGAAGATTGAGGTGCGCAGCGGCGCCTGTACCGGTGCAGGATGCAGTGACGACGGTAACCCCGATACCGGCGATGGTGGTGATGGCGATAACGACGGCACGGCGAAAAGCCCCGGTAAGTTTTCTGCTCCCGGTGCAGCGCTCTATTCACTCAATGACAACCGTCCGCGGGCTTTTCCCAAGCACATCAACACCCGCTTCAGTGGTAACGGGCACTCCGAGACCTGGGATGGCCGGGTTTTCGTGATCAAACGCAGTGACGGGTGGTATGCGGCCGCTTTCCGGCCGGAGCGCATTGGCCGGGACGGCGATGGGGCACCGGTTTTCGATAACGGCGCGTTCGGTAACCGTGTTGTGCTGGAGCTGGAAAATGAAGCACCGGATATTCACCATAACTGGATCGCAGTGGTACAGGATCCTGACGAAACCGGAGAAAACCCTTACCCGTCAAACGCCAGTGGCGACTACCGGGAAAACGGCACCTACCGAACCTACAAAACCCTGATGTATCACACCTCCACTCGCAACGGCGACAATGATCAGATGGGGATTCGAAAAGCCACCATCATCGTCAGCAACGCCAACACACGAGATGCTCAAGTCATCACGGCAGATTTTACCAGCAGCTTTGCCCGGCTCAGAACCACGGCCGGTACCGATTTTCGTTGTATCGAGCCTTCTGTGACTATCGATGGCCGTTTGATTATCTGTCAGGGGCACCCTGATAACAATGGCAGGATTGATAACCTGATGTACGGCTGGAACCCCACCCCCGGCGCCACCACCGGCTGGAGCGTGCCCAAGTCAATCAGCAATTTGTATTACGATGACCGTAACCGCAGTGTGGACGGCATACCTTTTTACGTGCGCTTTCCCCTTGCAGAAAATCCTCTGGTTGACCAGAACGGCGTTGTTTATGAGCGAGGGCAACTGGTGAAAGGAGCTTATCCCTGGATCAGCCACGACGGGGCGGAACTTTTTTACCAGGCATCGCGGGAAAACATGACCGCACGCCGCACCGGTACGACGGTGGTGGGCCGGTGGACAGGCTGGGCTTTCCGCCACATCGATGGACCGATTAACCGTACCCGCTATGGCACGTCGCGCCTTTTCCTGTCCTCACCCGGGGCCTTTACTACCATGTGGACGCCCTACAAGGATATTGATGATCTGCCAATACCCTACGCGACCCGTGGACCGGCTTACCCTCTCTTCGGCTCCAACACGCAGGATTACATGGAGGTGGACTTCGATGACTACCTTGACGGCAATTACGTGATGTTTCTGGCCATGAACGAACAGATTGCACGATCCGGAGCCTATCAGGTGAATGCAACCAACGATACTTCCGGGAATTTCAATAACGCAGCGCTGGTAGGCGCCAGATTTCCAATTGAATACAATGACAGAGACGAGCTGATTGGGCGCTATGGCCAGGCTATTTATTTTCCGTCAAATACCTACCTGGACGTGGATCGAAACAATGGTTGGGATACGCTGACAGAAGGAGTGACCGTTGACTTCTGGATCCGCCGCCTGCAATCCGGCAGCGGAAGAATACAGCTGTTCAACCTCCGCAATGGCATTGAAATCTATCTGGCCAATGCGAACAATCTGACTGCAAGGATTGAAGACACCAACGGTTCCGCAGTGCAATTGAACGGACCGAGCATCGCTACCAATCAATGGGTACATGTTGCCATGCGCTACAACCCCGTCAACCAGACTATGGGCTTGTTCGTAAACGGCAACGAAGTAGCCAGCAGGACTGTGACCGATTTCGGTACCCTGCGAACATCCGGAAGCATCCGGATCGGGCCCGAGAACTCCAGCGGCCTGATGATTCTGGACGATTTTAAAGTATCCAATGTGGCCCGTGAGCAATATGAAATTGCCCATAACGCAAAGGTACAAATTAACACGCCGCCGAACGCTGCGCTGGCTAACCAGATCCCGGATTACCTGTCATCCCTGCGCAAACATGCCACCGGCGTAGACCGCTTCAGCCTTGCGGCTGCAGAGCTGGGGGAGGACCTTTTCAATGATGAAATCCTGTCAGGGCAACGCACGACTTCCTGTGCCACCTGCCACGAACCCACCATGCTGTTCACCGACGGGAAAGCCATCGCTGAAGGTAACGAGCCAACTGACGCGGGCACCCGTAATTCACCCACCCTGCTGAACCGGTTGTTTTCCAGCTTCCAGGGCTGGAGTGGCCTGGCAGCCACACTGGATACCCAGGCGCTGATTCCGGTAGCCGCCACGCATGAAATGAATCTGCCGATCGCGGACGCAGTGCAACGTCTGCAGACAGAGGGCAATTGGGCATCACGATTCCAGCAGGTTTTCGGTGAACAGCCTAACGAGCGCAATTTTCCCATCGCGTTAGCAAGCTTTCAGGCCATTCAGTTTTCACCCCGCAACCGGGTTGATGAGTTCAAATCGGGAAACCTGTCCGTGCTCAGTAATGCTGAACGCCGGGGCCTGACGCTTTTCGAGGGCAAAGCACGCTGCAGCGGCTGCCATGCAGGAGCAAACTTCACCGATGAAAGCTTCCGCAACAACGGACTGACCGCCAACAGCGATATCGGCCGCGGAGAAACTACCGGCAGGGATCGCGACTATCGGCTGTTCAAGGTTCCCACATTGCGCCGGGTAGCTGCCACCGCGCCCTACATGCACGATGGTAGTATTGCCACGCTTCGGGCGGTGATTGAGGATTACAACAAGGGTGCTCCCGATGTAGTTGAGAAAGATACGGATATTCGCCCGCTTGAATTAACCAGCCAGGAAATCAGCGACCTGGAGGCCTTTTTAAGAGCACTCTGACGTTTTTTCTGAACGGGCATTAACAGGATAAGGTGCGCCGCTCTGTAGTGCGGCACACCTTATCCAGACCGGCCCGAGACACCCGCTTCCCCATGACCTGTCCCAAAAGCCTGTCTATACTTTTCTGGATACCCTTCATTCACACAAATGATTGGCCCATTATGAATAATCTTCGGTGGCGGCAGTATACAGCCCCCGCATTTCGATACATCGGCAGCCTGCTCTGCTGGCTGGCTCTGGCAGCGCCCGCATCGGGGGAGCCGTTGCCGGCCGTGGAAGTATCGCCCCAGCTGAAAAGCGTGGCCTTGGGACCCCATTTTGAATACCTGGTGGATCCCGAGAGAAACCTGACACTGAGCGATGTAAAGGAAAGAACCGCGCAATTCAAAAAAAACGACGAGCGGGTATTGAACCCCGGGTACACCAGCGCCGGCTATTGGGTCAGATTCCGGCTGCAGAATAACACCAGTGAAACGGTACCCTTATACCTGAATTTCCAGTCGCTGTTTGTTGATCATCTGCACCTTTACATTCCCAGCGGTGATGGCAGCTACCGGCGCATCGAATCCGGCAGATTCGTCAAACACCATGAAAGGCCCTACGAATCGCGCCATTACGTGTTCCCCCTTGAAATCCCGCCCAACAGCGACAGCGTCTATTACCTTTATTGCGATAGCGCAGACACTCTGACCATTCCCCTGTATCTATTTGACGAGGAATCCCTGCATGCGGAACGGCTCTGGACTCACAGCTGGCTGACCTTTTATCAGGGTGTCATCGTGGCGGTTGCCGCTTTCAGCATCTTCTTGATGCTCACGGTGCGCGATCGGGTTTATGTGTATTACATCTTTGCCATCATTATTCACCACGGTTTTTTCTTCACCCTGTTTGACGGCCTCGGCCACCGCTACTTTGGTTTTGAGTCAACCTGGTGGCACCGGGAAGCGCTGTCGGTTTTTGTCTGTTTTTCCATGGCGGCGATACTGCAGTTCAGCCGGGTACTGTTAAACACTGAGATCAATCAGCCACAAATGGATAAGGTGGTTCGTGTGCTGATTTACTTTGCCATGATCATCGGCTTTATCAGTATATTCATCGATTATTTTATATCGATCCGGATTACCAACCCTATCGCTTCAATGACGGCTGTTATCGCCTGCATTATCGGCTGGAACAGCTATCTTCAGGGAAACTCTGCCGCCCGGTATTTTATGCTGGCCTGGATATCTATTATCATTGGCGGGCTGGCCTACAGCCTGAAATCCTGGGGCCTGGTTCCCTCCAACTTTTTCACTGAATACGGTTGGCAGATGGGCTCAGCCATTGAGGCATTGCTGCTTTCCATGGCGATAGCGGAACGTATCAACATTGAAGTCAGAAACCGTGAAAAGGCCCAGCAGCAGGTCCAGCAGGCCCAGCGCCACGCCCTGGATGTTCAGCGTCAGGCCAATGAAACCCTGGAGCAAAGAGTTCAGGAACGCACAGAGGCCCTGGAGAGGGCTAACCAGGCGTTGCAGGAAATCAGCGAAACCGACCAGCTTACCGGCGTTAAAAACCGGCGCTATATGGACAATTTCGTGGAACGGGAATTTTCCCGCGCCAACCGTATGCAGCAACCGATAGCGGTTATCCTGCTGGACGTCGACCATTTCAAGTCCATTAACGATAACCATGGTCACCTGGTGGGAGATGACTGCCTGAAAAAGATTGCTGAGCTGGCCTCCAGACAGCCATCAAGACCATCGGATCTGCTGGCCCGGTATGGCGGCGAGGAATTCTGTTTTGTGTTACCCGACACTGATGCTCAGGGCGCCTATATTGTTGCCGAAAGAGTCCGGAAAGCACTGGCGGCGGAGCCCATTACAACCCGCATTGGACCACTGCCGGTATCAGCCAGCTTTGGTATACACGCAGGCATTCCTGACCGGGACGATGCTATATCCCGCTTTTTCTCCCAGGCAGACGAAGCCCTGTACCAGTCGAAACAGGATGGCCGGAATCGGGCTACCATAGCGGACAGCGCCCTGTAAACATAAGCCCTCCCCTTGTATTCCCCCTGAATTGGGGGAGGCGTAATGCTTGTCCTCCTCACAGAGCACGCTTTATTATGCTGGTACGTTAGTGCAACTTAATTGATATCGACCAGCGAGCGATACCATGCGTTCCAAAACCCTGACAGCGTGCACCGCGCTTTTCATGCTTGTTTACTGTGGCTTCCCGGTTGCCTACGGTGCCATGCCAAAGGGGTATAAGGTCGCCCGGGCGCCCCTGACTGACACGGGAAACCGGCTGTACGGCTGGCAGGGTTTTGATCATGAATGGCTTCGTTTCGTGATTCTGAAGGACAGTGGGCGGATTCCTCACCGCATCTCCAGATTCCACAATTATATCGACATGGCGCAGGAGCAATTCCACTTTGCCCAGAGTACCGGCGTTGATGGCAACTACATGCGCCCCAAAGGCTATTATACCGTGGTGGAATCTCCTTTCCTTTACGTACAGGAAGGACGCGTATCTCTCCGCTGGACAGACCAGCTGACCGATGAGAATTACCCGGTCGCCACGAATCGCTTGCGCCATCAGCTCCAAATACCCCAGGACCGGCTGGCTTTTCCCGATAATGCCGTCGTGGCATTGCAGGGCCTGAAACTGGACCTGGACTGTGATAACGAAAAACAGCCCGTGGATCGTCCCTGTAATTCCGACGGGATGTGGCCCTATGTTTTTCGCGTCGAGCTTGGCGAGTGTCAGAAGGCCTCAGGGTCACTCAGCTGCGATCTTTGGGTGGATATTGATCGCGCCTGGAGCCCGAACCGGGGAGGCTTTCAGCTGCCCCCGCTGATCAATGAAGTAAAACCCCTGAACGAGCGCCTGGATTACCAGCTGGAGCTGTATTACAGCATTGTTTCCGGCCAGGAAAACACCATCAGGGTGCAACCTCCCGAAGAGCACCGCACCACAGGCCACATCCATCAGCAGCGACCGTTTTCCGGCATCATTGCACATCAGGTTTTACCGGAAACCTTTGCAACATCTGTCACACTGGTCAAAGGCTTCAGCTTCAGGCTGAACACGCCTGATACCATCGAACCGCTGTGGACCTTGCTCGGTTCGGATACCGGCCATCGCGGCCGCTATATCGCCAGAATGAACTTTTCAGTCCGGGATACCGACCACAACCCGGCAGATGGCACCTACCGCTATGAATACACCATGGGGCTGTGGTCACCTGTTACGGTTGTAGGCAGCGCTCTTGAGATGACACTAACAACCCAGACACTGCTTCTGACGGAGCAGGATGTTGCTACACCTTCCAGGCAGGTGTCGGGACGGCTGTGTATTAACAGCACTGATCAGGCTCCCGCGTTTTCACAGTGGGAGTTTTGCAACCTGACACACTGGCTTGCCCGCTGGATATATGGCGGCAAGGAAAGGCTGACCGACACTATTGCTATTGGAGACTAACGGGAATGTTAAACAGCATCAGACTTTACTATTTCGATGTTACCCAGGGCAATAAAACCGGAATAAAAGTGCTGGCAAATCGCTTTGGCTTGAAAAAAGCGCTTACACTGGGCATGAAACTGCAATGGCAAATGCTGGTGGCCAGCCCCTTCAGAAGTCTGAATGCGGCCCACAAGCCTGACAGGAACCAGAAACTAAGCCAGCGACAAATGGCTCCGGTTATTATTCTTTATCAGGATTTTCAGGAAATGGGGCTGAGCCGCGACGAAAGCCTGGAAGTGTTGCGTGAACTGATCAGTGAAGTGGCTACCGGTTTTCTCAAATTCAATATACCAACGATAAAGAAATCCGAGTACTCAGCAATTCCGCAAACGGAAAAGCTGCAACTTCTGAGGAGACTCACGGGGCGCTTCTTTAATGCCGAGGCAGACCTGACTCTGGATAAAAGCGACAACTTTACCTTTAGCGTGCATCACTGCCACTTTGCCAGCTACTGCAAGACCCTGAACCTGCCGGAACTGGCGCCACTGTTCTGTGCCGCGGACAAGCAGTTCTTTGATGACTATCAGGACGATATTGTGTTTTTCAGAACCCGAACCCTTGCCAATGGAGACAGTCACTGTGACTTCCGGTTTACCTGGCAATCGGACGCAGATTGAACTTATAACAACAGCGCTCAGTTTTCAGAGGAGCATCAATAAAGCTGACTATGGTCTTTCACGGAATAATAGTCTGGCAAAAGACTGATATCGCCCATGCGGATCAGCGTGCCCTGGTGAAATTCACATTCAAATTCCTGAAACACTTCACCTTTTCGCAGGCCGCACAGCCCTGTTCCCTGTTTTTTCCCATCAACAAAGCGCCCCTCAAAAAATGACACAATGTCAATCTCTTCATCAAGGGAATAATAAGGTCGCCATTGCTGATCCCGGCTCCTCACTACATGCTCCATTCTACCTTTGCCATGGGGCTGCATTTCACTTAACTCGCCCTCATACAGGTAGCTTTCTGAAGCCAGCCTGCCCGTACCGGTTCCGGTATTGCCTTTGAAGGGACCGACGTAGCCAACCTCACCGTTCACCAGTATTTTCCCGTCACCCTCCGCGATACCCGCTACAAAATTGTCATTAATCACCCGGTACCAGCCCCTGGCATCCGACAGATCACCACTGCCATCGGGGAGATTTTTCACTACCTGACCCTGGTAGCGCAGCGCATTTTCATACTCAACTGATCCGGTACCGTTCAATCCTTCCGGGCCAGACTGAAATTCCCCTTCCCAGCCGGTGACAAGGTAGCTGATAACAAGCTTCAGCGGGACAGTTTCAGTATCCGTGTAAAAACGGATTGGCAGCCTGCTGCAATCGGCTTTGATACCATGTTCAGCCAGGATGAGCGCCATTGCATAGGCATTAGGCATATTTTTAATGTTCACTGTGACATTCAGGGGCTGCAGGGATTCGCCCAGACTAAAAACCTGATCCAGGGGTGCATCACCCGTTAAAACAAACGAAAAATACAGCTCCATGAGTGACAGCAAACTGACCGACTGGAAGTTAAAGGTGATATTTTCGCCCCCTGCGCCCTGATAGTGCCTCTGGAGTTCACGCTGATAGTCCGCCACGATACTTTGAGCCCGCCCGGGACTGGCAAAGACTTTTTGCTGATACTGGCGGCGTATTTTTAAAGCAGAAGCACTGTCCTGAAAATAATTTTTGCACAGTGCCGTAATCAACCCAGGATCTTCGATATGCGGCGGTTTACCCACCTCATCAAGCTTTCGGTTCACAGATAAAAGGCTTTTCAGATCACCACTTTTTTTATAAAACCAACGCGCTTCGCGAAGGAGCCTGACTCGCATTGCATTCTCTTTTGCTGCTTTTTCCTGGTAGGCATTACCCAGCCACTGGTATTGAAGATGCGAAGGTTTTCCCCGGTCACTGTATCCTGGAGGTGGCATCCCACGGTCAGCATAAAACTCCATCCAGATCAGCGAAACTACATCAGTACTGAATCGGTATTTCACATGCAGTGTATCCAGCATGTAGAAATAGAGTGCATCAACCCCCCCGTAGCTGTTTCCTGCGATGGAGCGGATATTGCCTATAGCCTTGAGATAATCCCGTCCTGCCGGATCCCGGTACATTAGCAGGTAGGATAAACGCCTGATTCCAAAGATATTGCCTGCTTCCGCTGCCTGCTCCAGCCAGAATCGCGCCTTTTCAATACGTTCGTTCTGCTCAAGAACATAACCCAGCAACGCCATGGCAGCGGGCTCTCCGCTACTGGCATTTTTTACCAGTAATTCAGGTTCTCGGTATCTGTCCGGAATCCTGCCATTTTCGGCGGCTTCACGAATCCATCCCATTTCTGAAGCATCGAGCGCTGCAGAATCCTGTCCACTTGGCACTGCACCTTCGGCAGCAGGCACCGCCCCACCAAAAAGCAGCCCTGAAAACAGCAACAATAAACAGCACCACCTTGAAGCCACCTGTCCGCTACCCCCGACAGTCTGCGGGCAGCACTTCCCGGCCGAGCGTTGTTTTATTTTCACCAACGGGGGCCATGCCTTCGGGCACCGCGCTGTCCCCGCACACCCAGGATATCGGGCTTTCAGGGCTGCCGATAACGGTCATTGGCCGCAGGGTCAGCACTTTCCCCTTCATATGGGCACTTACTTTATTGCCCATTTCTATATGTATGGCGCCATTCTCGATACTGGCGCCTCTGACGTAATTACCTATGACATAACGGGATTCCGGCACACCTGCCTGCGCATTATCTGCGGGAAACTCGCCATTCACTTTATAATAGTCAATAATGCCTGGCTTGAATTCCGACACGAGGGTGATGGCCTCTGCCACTTTCGCCCGAGCAGTGTAAGACTGATAGGAAGGCAAAGACACGGATGCCAGAATGCCGATAATTGCCACAACAATCATCAGCTCGATCAAGGTAAAACCCGCTGTATTCTTCACATTTTCCTCCTAAACCGCCTTTCCAAGTTGGAAGATCGGCAAATAAAACCCAATCACCATGGCCCCTATGAGAATCAGTGTCAGCACCTGAATCCCAACGTTAAAGGTTGCTCTGAAGCCTGCCAGCTCATCAGTTAGCCTGAAAGAAGCATGGCTTAACTGATATTCCAGCTCGCTGATATAGGTACCAATTCTGTCAGCATATTGCAGACGGGAGCGAGCCTGATCACGCAGCGGAAGCTCAGAAGCCACCGCACCCCGGCCGGCCATCTCATTCGTAAAACGGCAGACAGCATCATGGCCGGCACCAGCGCGCACCAACAGATACATGGCTTTTAACAGCGTATAGTCGTTGATTGCGCCAAGCATGGAGCTGCCAGAAAGCAACAGCCTATCAGGCACCCTGGAGTAACGAAACGCAGTAAAGTCTTTATAGACTTTGTATAGCGCCATGCCAGTCATGCCCAGAACAGCCATGATGAATAAAATAAGCCCTATAAAAAAAAGATTGCCGCCGCCCATCATGAACGCGGTAAAGGCAGGCAGGTCACTGCCCAGTTCATTGAACACTGCCTGGAAGTTGGGAACCAGTTTTATAGTGAACAGCAGGCTGACTACCAGGGCGACCGCCAGTACTGTCAGGCCATAATTGAATGTTCCCTTGATCGCCAGAAAGTAATTTGCGAGATCCTGATCCGTTTCTTTTTTCAGCCGGTAATATTCACCTATCAGGTCACCAACTTTTGATTCGTTAAGCCCGGCCTTGCGAATCATACCAAAAATCTGACTCAGCACATGCTCCTGACCACTCCCTTCACCAGAGCGAAGTCTGCGTACATAATCAATGGATTCACTGATATCCGGGTCAGCCACTTTACTCATTCTTGCCAGCGACTCATCCAGCGACAAGGATGAATCCCGCGTCAGGAAAGCCAGCTGCCTTCCCACGAACTCCAGGTCGTCATCGATTTCAGGTCTTGTCATAGTTTCCGTCCGTCATTGATTTTATTGCTTGCATATATTGGCCAGAATATCCGGATTAACTGTAGTGCGAGGTGCGTCAGGATGTTGCTGACCATTTGATGTCTGCGTGGCATAACCACACCGCCACACCACGCTGCCACCCTTCTTCTGTATATCCGGTTGCACGGTAACAACGCCAACCGCGGACTCCCTTTGCAGAAAAGCCAGCTCAAACCAGAAAACCCCGGCCTCCAGCCCGTAGTCCCTGATCGATAAATACACCAGGCGTTTATCGTAATCCATTTCACGGATATGATCATAGAATTCAGTTTCCGTTGGCGAGCGCTGGTAAAAACCATAGTATTCATGGAAAAAGACTTTCAGGTCAGTGAATACGTTATAGAACTCAACCATTCTGGACTTGTCGCGATAGAAATTCACGCTGCCGAGCACCAGTCCCATTACGATAAAAACTGCAGCAACCACACCCAGCAATTCCGAGAACCGGCGCAACCATTCATCCTCGGTTTCCATTCCCCGGTCAGTCCGACGCTGACGCATATCATGCACCCCCCAAAAAATACCAACCTAACAATAGCAACAGTAAAACACCAGGTATCAGGCATACAGAGGCTATTGCCTGTATTCGGTTATTCTGAAGCGCGTTGACACCGCTGATCAGTATAATAAAAGACCATACATACCCTATCGCGGGCACCCCCAGCAACATAAGCATGGCATAAAGGGAGGTATTCAGGCTGACCGAGGCGCCGCCAGCATGCAGCAAAGCAATACAGGCGCTGAGAAAAGACGGGATAACAGACCACTTCACTACCAACCTGACTCGATTGAAATCCAGTGATGATCCAACCAGCTTTCCGCCATAGAAAACAGAGAAACTCAGCAGGTGAACCCAGATCCAGGCATGCAGTAATGCAACCGGTATGATTATGGCAACCCCAAAAAGGCCAGGCCCGCTGTCTGCAAATCTGGAAATGGCCTCCTGCCGGTTCCACAGGCTAACCCATGCCCAGGGCAGATACAGTGTCAATGACCCGAGATCAGGGTGATAGCGAAACAATGCCTTGAAAGCGGAGCGTGGTTCAAAGAGTACTTTTGCCACATAAATCAGATTTGCCACGGGTAGACTGGCCCCTGAATAAAACCCTGATTTTATCCAGTCTAGCGTATCAGAGAATAATATGGGGCAGGAACCGCGAGCTGTCCCTGGTGATAAGGGTTGCGTCCTCACGAATACCAATGCCTGCAGGGCTGTTTCCTGCCACCCATGAGCCTATCAGGGTGTAATGTTTGCCGAACCTGGGCAAGGGGCAGTAATCCTGCACAATATAACCCTCATGACCATAAACCCCCGGAACCGATTCACGGACTTCACCGTTAACCACAATGTCAACATTGGCGCCTTCGCGGGAAAACAGGGGTTTACGCACAAAGCGCTGCAAACCACAGGTTAAATCTGGTTTATCAAAATGGCTTTCCAGCAGATTGGGGTGCCCGGGAAACAGCTCCCATAGAACGGGCAGCAGCGCCTTGTTGGAAAGCAGCGCTTTCCAGGGAGGCTCGATAAAGTGATTTCCCGATGCGGAGATGGTGTCGGCGAACTCTTCCCTCATCATCATTTCCCACGGGTAGAGTTTGAATAACAGATCAATGGCGTCATCTTCAAGATCTGTCAGGCGTCGCTGTTCGGTTGCGCCAATATCACCGATATCCAGCTGACAGGTGACCAGCCCTGCCTGGCGGGCGCAGTCTTCCAGATAGGTAATGGTTCCCCGGTCCTCGATACTTTCAGTACAGCAGGCAAAGTGTATTTTCTCAGTAGTATAATAGGACTTAATCCGTTGAAACTGTTCAATCAATTGCTCCTGCAGGGAATTGAACTGGTCCACCGAACGGGACAGGTAACCGCTGTTGACCTGGTCTTCCAGCCACAACCATTGCCAGAAACCGGTTTCATAAACACTGGTGGGGGTATCCGCATTGTATTCCAGCAGCTTCGGTGCTCTGCTGCCATCGTACACAAAATCCATGCGGCCATACAGTGAAGGCTCTTTTTCCTTCCAGCTTCTCCGTATCCTGTCCCACTGGGACTGCGGAATGCAAAACTGCTCCAGGCAGTCTTCCCTGTCCACCACATGATCCACAACTTCCAGACACATCTGATGCAGCTCTTCGGTGGCTGCCTCCAGGTGCGTCTCGATCTGCCTCAGGGAAAACTGATAGTAACCGGATTCACACCAGTAAGGTTCACCCTGCAGGGTATGAAAATAGAAACCGTATTCTTCGGCCTTCTGCTTCCAGTCCGGGCGCTCCCTGCAGCTATGACGGATCACTACGCACCCACCCCTCAGCCACCCCAGCTGGAACGGCTGGAATAGGATGCCGCCCGTACCGTTCTGCCAAAACCACCCCGCGACAGGGTTTTATAGGACGCGGGGGATTTCTGGAACATGGACTCTGACACACTCAGGTTATTGCTGTAGGGCGAGCCCACCTTCTTGCCGTCACCGGTTACCAGCTGGTTATTGACATCCGAGTACCGGCTCCTTGGCCAGTACAGCGCGCGACCGTAGTAAGGGTAAGATGATCTTCTGTCGCAGTCCTTACCCTCCGGCACCATAAACCCGGCGATGGCAGGTACATAACGGTTATCCCGGGGGTAGCACTCTTTATCGCCAAAGTCGTACTCGCATGCCGAGAGAGAACGGTATCGCGGTGCACTTCGCTGCGACTCTACCAAGGCTTTCTGATAGGCCGTGCGGCAGAAATCCGTGCACTCTGTATCACGGATACAGTCATCTGCCGTTTTATACCAGGTGGCGTCCTGTTTCGAGCAACCGCTGGCTACAAAGGTGCCCACTATGGCGGTGGTAAGCGCCGCCGGCTTCCTCATGGCTCTGAGATCAATAAACCGCGATCTCTTCCTTCTGTTCATGACATCTCCTTCCCTAGTAGGTCATACAGGCGGCATTAATAATGCCGATGGCCACCGAAACCGCCGCCACCATGATACCCGCAGCCAGTTCGCCGTCCTTGATGCGACCGGCAAGATCAGAAATCATCAGTCGCGCAAACAGAAACGCCAGCAGTTGCGCGACAAAGGCAACAATGGCCCAGACGGAAAAGTCCATGACATTCACCGAATTGGAGGCAGCGCCGCCAAGCGCGATCGCATAGCCCACGATAGCGCCGGAAAATGCCGTGGCTGCGGCGGCGTTATTCTTGCGAATCAGCCCCCACTCGTCGTGGGGAGTTATCGCGGCATAAGCAGCCTTGAACAGCGCCAGATCAACCAGCGCCAACACAAAATAAAGGGCAAAGCTGTGCAGTCCCTGGATTGATGTCAGCAGCATATCAAGCATGGATGGGTTCCTTTTCCTGTTGTATTAATGGTTTCCAGTCGAATTGTTCAATGCGCTCATCTGCGATGTAGTACACGATCACCCCGGGGCCGATGTGGTCGGATAGCGGCGGGTTGATTCTTATGGGCGCATCAGGACTGTCCGCCACACCAATGAGGGTGGCATCCCAGGATTCCTTCAGCAGCCAGAACAACAACTTCAGTGGTATGGGCGGCAGATTGTCGGGCACGGTGATTGAATATTGGGTCATGCCCTGGCTGGCATTGAGCAGCTCCTGGTGCAGGCGGCTGGAGCCCGGATCTACGGCGGCTTTCACCAGCATTTCAACCGCCACCGATGGGGTGCACTCCATATTGGGGCAATGGGCCTTGAGCAGGCCACGGAGTGACTCATCGGCAAAATACACAATGGTATGTGCCGCAGGGTTACGACTCTGGCAGTAAAGCGCCGCCGTCATGGTGACATCGTCAAGCTGGGTATCAATGATTACCGATGATGCAGAATAAACGCAGGCGCGATCCATATCCTGGTCGTGATTGTAACTTTGCACCTTAACAAAATGGATATCACCGGGGAGCGGGTTTTCTATCTCTGCTGTGGCACAGAGCACAATCGGGCGGTTGCCGTTATAGCGGTTCTCCCTGATCAGCAGCTTCAGCAGTTTCAGGGTATGCTGTTCATTCCAGCCAATAACCAGAATATGATTTTCCAGGCTCAGATCTTTCATTCCGTAGATACCTTTCTTCCAGTGATAGGAGCTGGTGGCTGCAATCCGCCCCACAACGAGGGCAAACAGGCCAAGCCCGAGGGGAATAACGAAAAAACTGACAAAGTACTTGGCCGGTGCTGACACCGGAGACAAATCGCCGTATCCCACGGTGGATGCCGTTACCACCAGCCAGTAAAAAAAGGCGTCGTAACGCACCAGGTCGCGCTCTCCCAGAAGGTAAAGCACACCCCAGGTTATCAGCACGTAGGATAAAGTGATAAACGCCAGAGATGACCAGCGCAAGGACAGAAAATGCTTTACAAACGCTTTTTTCAGCTTATTCAGAACCCACACAACAGCAACCGTTCCCTGTACGCGTCATGATCTCAAACCGGTGGGCAATTAAACCACAAACCGAAACCCCGGTTCCAGTCCTGCCAGCAAACCGCAAAGGATACATAAAGAAACTATTTGTATTCCTGCGCACCCAGGCTGACGGCCGATCTGTCAGGCCTAAGCCCCGGGCCTGATCAACACGGCACTGCTATGGCTAAGCCGCACTCCCGCTCACTGGCCTGCCCATAAAAATGGACACCGTATTGTCGAGCCCGCCGGACACCTGACGGAACTCCCATTCAAAAGGCACATCAATATCTGCCGTCAGCCTCTCGAAATCCTTACGGGTATACATACGCAGAATGCTGGCCAGGCCATCCCAGGCTGCCATTGCCGGAATAAGCGGAATCATGTAGGTGAACACGCCTTTAGCCAAACGATCCTGCTTGCTCAGAAAGGGGTTAGCCGCATTCGCCAGAATAAAGTAGAACCCCATTCGGAAGGCACCCTTCCCGCTCCTGGTCATGGGTTCCAGAATAAAAATGGCCTTTCCCTTCTCGGCGCTGTCCTTCAGTATTTTTGAAGCCAGCTCCGGTGGAAAATGATGGAAAGCACTGATAACCATTCTGCCAGAGTGAGGATGGCTGTCCGGCACATCTGACGCGTCAAGGGGTGTATCGATCACTTCAATATTACCGGGATATTTGTCTGCCACCTCTGCCATCTGATGACTTACGGGAAACAGATCCGAGATGTAGAATTGCGGTAACGGATCGCCCCGCTCTTTCAGGGCATCCAGCAGCACCGCGGCCGGTTCTCCGGAGCCACTGCACATATCCAGCAACTTTCTGCTTTCAAGGCGCTCGCAAAATTCTTTAAAAACCGGAGCCGCCGTTTTGCACACACCGCTCCATCGCATGGCATTGCCAAGGCTTTCCACCACTGAATCACGGAGCACACGGGGAGTCCGTGGCAGATCCATAAACTCAAATAGCTGGAACCTCATGATCGCCTCCTGTTCAGTTAATAAGTCGCAAACAAGCAGCCCGAAAGGCCATCAGCCCGCATCATTTTCCCGGGACAATTCTGATTTGCAGTATTCATCAACAGCGTCCGCTCCGGTCACATTAAAGCGAGAAATTCTGACAACGTACTCGGCATCCTTGCCACCGGCCATGCGGGGCAAATCGACTTTGGCGTGCGCTGTATCCCCGGGGAACACCGTTCTCACGTCGTGCAGCCACTCATTCCGGGTGTAGGAAGGCAGGCCTGTTGCATCAAGTGCTGCCACTTCTACGTGAAAGTTATCCAGTGAATAGGCGCTGTTGTTTTTAATGGTCAGGGTCAGGGTATTGGACCCGGCACCCTGCTCTACTTTGTAACCCAGCAGTTCGACCTCTTTTCTCACCTTTTCCACCAGCGATTGCCTCAGCCTGGTGTTTTCGGAGCTCTCGGACAATGCCTTAACGCCGGATACGCCGATGTCCGTAAAAAAACCCAGCAGGGATATCACGGCATAGACAAGCAAAAACAAAGTACCAAACAGGTAACAGGTGGCTATCCACCAGACAGAGTTTCTTTTGTATATAATTCTTTGCTCTTCCATTCAAAGACTCCCTTCCTCATCCTGACTGCAATTCTGGTCTTTTCATGGCGCATATTAACATCCGATGCCGGTGACTATGACATAGAAAAGCGATTGATTAACTGTCCCCGGAGCCCACGCCACCTCGACTTTCAGCCACTGGAATCATGAACAGATTCGCCGATTGAACGCCAGCCTCCTGATAGACCAATCAGCAGAACCGCCTTTGCTTACAGGCTTCGCACACAGCCCTCAATCTTTTCCATGTCATAGGGCTTACCCAAACAACCATTGAACCCTGCCTGCAGAAACCGTTCGGTGCTTTCCTCGTCCACATTGCCCGTTAATGCGTAAACCGGGATATTGACCCCTTTCGCCCGCAGCAGCCGAATGGCAGTTACGCCGTCCATGACCGGCATTTCGATATCCATGAACACCAGATCAACGCTTTCGTTGAATACTCCCGCAATGGCTTCCACGCCGTCGCTGGCACATGTCACCCAGGCCCCGGATTTTTTCAGATGAAATAATAGCAGTTTGCTGTTAACAGGATTGTCATCCACCACAAGAATTCGCTTCTTCCGTTGCCCCTGAGGGCGTTCTTCAGCATTCGCCGACGATTCTTTCTGTTTATCAGCGTCCGTCATTTCACCCTCGGGCTGCACTGCCGGTTCATGCAGCCACTCCAGCGACTCCACTTCGCCAATATCCACCGATATAGTGAATGTACTGCCCTTGCCAAGTTCACTGTCAACAGTGATATCACCCCCCAGGCGATTGGCAATTTCTTTCGACAGGTACAGGCCAAGCCCGGTGCCACCGTACTTTCGGGCGGTGCTGGAATCCGCCTGAGTAAAGGGAACAAAAAGCTGCTCCCGGGCTTCGTCGCTTATCCCTATGCCGGTGTCAATCACCGAGAAGGCCAGCAGGTTGTCCCTGGTGCGGTAGCTGACTTTTAGCGTCACACCACCTTCCTGAGTGAATTTGACCGCATTTGAACTGAGATTTATCAGTGCCTGTTTCAGGCGGGTGGGATCTGTCTGGATTGCTTTCGGAATGGGAAAATCGTACTCGATACGAAAATAGATCTGCTTGCTTTCAGCCAGCACCCGGGTCATGTTCCGGACTTCATCACAAAGGGCACACACATCCACTGTGATCACCTCAATTTCCATTTTCTGCGCTTCGATCTTGGACAGATCCAGAATATCGTTAATAAGGTGCAGCATGTGTTGCGCGCCCTGATGAATTGTTTTTATATGCTCACGCTGCTCTTTTCCTGAAATATCACTGGATTGCGCCAGTTCCGAGTAGCCAAGGATGGCCGTCAGGGGGGTTCGGAATTCATGACTCATGCTGGCAAAAAACTGGTTTTTTGCTTCGTTGATCTCTTTTTCCCGAAGCACATTTTCCCTAGCCTGGATGGCCTGGATATGTGCATTTTCTTTTTCTGCCTTTAAAAGATTTATCCGATAGGCCAGCCCGAAGGATAGCAGCATGGCTTCGATCATATTGGATATCTGCAGCATGTGTTCAGTTAAACTGCTGAAAGGCACGATCCCGAAATTGCCGAAAACATGGGTGACACCTCCCACAATAATCACGCTCCAGGCCATCAGATAGAACTTTGCCACCACCACACCACGCCGCAATACATGAAGGGCGCTCAGAATCACCAGCAGCCCCGCCAGCAGCATTACCGCTACAACTGCAAAAATCACCTCCACAGAGGGGGCGGCAAGCGCCAGTAATGCCAGGCCCCAGGAAAGGGCTTCCACTATCTTTAATCCCCGGTTGTAACCGGGACTGTACTCATCAGTGGTCAGATAGACCCGGGCGAATCCCGTAGCAAGGGCAACCGAAACCGCCACAAAGGTTACGTAGAGTTTGAAATTCAGATCTTCATTGCCATTCCACAGATACTCGGCACCAAAGCCACGATCAATAACTGAAAATACAATCAGAGAAGCAACAAACAGCACATAGTAGGCAAAGCTGCGGCTTTTGGTGCTGAAAAATATAAAGACATTGTAAATCAGCATGGCCATCATGCAGCCAAAATAAGCCCCCTGATATAACATGTAGCGCTTGTTGTGATAGGAAAACTGAGCCGGTTGCCATAGTTTAACGGGAACCGCCATGGCAAACCTGTTCTCAAGCCTGAGATAAACGCTGACTCGCTCACCGCCCCTCAGCGACAGGGAAAACACCGGATGCCGATGGGGCACTTCACGGTTAAGAACGGAATCCGTTGCCAGAATGATGTGGGCATCCGGTAGCGGCCGTATGTCATTATCCGGGTTAACGATATAAAGCTCTGCTCGTGACAGCTTGGGATTGGCAATATCCAGCAAAAACGATTGCTGCCGGGCTGAGCTGTTATGAAGCTCAGCCCTGAACCAGTACGCAGAATGGGTAAAACCGAAACTGATTGCCGGCCTTTCGATGCTGTTCCAGCCAAGGTCACTTTGACTCAGCAAATCGCCGATGGACAACCTGGCCGCCGGATCTTCCAGGTACTCAAAATACCGGGTCACCAGGGTATTCTGGTTGCCTGGCTCGGCCACATCCAAAGAACGGGCATGAACACTGCCGCCAGCAATAAGCGCCAGCAACAGCAAGCTCAGGCGGACAAATATACAGGGTGTTAACATCGTGGCGTAATGACTGGCGGACGCTTTCGGTTATGAAGGACTTTATCAGCCTAGATCAAGTTCCAACTGTCATCAAATTGACAGGCTGTAACGACGGAAATCCGCTGGCAGCGGAATTTGCTCGTCCAACGACCCAACTGACTGGCTGGTTTTTAGCCCTCACCCCTAAAACTGAAAGAATCTTTAAGGCGGTCCCGTCTGTTTTGGGAATCTGAGCCGGAGATACCATGGGCGCAAATACTGCCACTTTCCTGTTTGAAGTCATTGGGTCAAATGAAGACTTTAACGTACTGGAGTTCACGCTGAACGAATCCGTATCCGGGCTGTTCAGCATGACAGTGGCGGTGGCAGCCCAAAACCCCGGCATTGACCTGAATGAGCTTTCGGGAAAACCCGGTGTACTCACCCTGCTGGTGAGTGGCGGGGCGCCCCGGGTTTTTCACGGCGAACTGGTGCAGGCCGAACAACAGGAATCCGGCCAGCGGCTGACCACCTATACACTGACACTGGTCCCCAAGTTCTGGCTGCTCCAACACCGGAAAGGCTGCCGTATTTTTCAGGACCAGTCCGTGCCCGAGCTGATCCGCCACATTTTTGAGGAAGCGCACATAGAGGCCGGCGACTTTCGACTCGCCCTGTCACGCACCTATGCCAGGCGCGAATATTGTGTGCAGTACCACGAATCGGAATTCCATTTCCTGTCCCGGTTAATGGAAGAGGAAGGTCTATTCTACTTTTTCGAGCATCACCCGGATCGAC